>JBDIWL010000164.1:0-3910 GCA_039638315.1 Candidatus Caldatribacterium thermophilum
CTTCATGCTCCTTGAAGTGAGAAATCTCCGAGTGTACTTCCGGAACGATGCAGGTCAGGAGCTTCGGGCAGTTGATGGAGTGAGTTTTTCTGTGCCCCGCGGAAAAACCGTTGCTCTCGTTGGAGAATCAGGGTGTGGAAAAAGTGTCACGGCCCTTGCTATCTTGCGTCTTGTCGAAATGAACGGCCGTATTGCAGGGGGTGAGGTGCTTTTTGAGGGAAAGAATCTCCTTGGTCTTCCAGAAAGGGAAATGCAAAAGGTCCGGGGAAGAGACATTGCCATCATCTTTCAGGAGCCTTCAGCGGCTTTGAATCCTGTATATACCATAGGAGAACAAATTATGGAAGCTATTCTCCTGCACCAGTCGGTCTCCCGGGAAAAGGCACGCGCTCTCGCAGAGGAGATGCTCCATCTTGTAGGGATTCCTGAGCCCAGGAAACGCCTCAACGAGTATCCCCACGAGCTTTCAGGTGGTATGAAGCAACGGGCTATGATAGCCATGGCCCTTTCGTGCCGTCCGAAGCTCCTTATTGCTGATGAGCCAACCACCGCCCTTGACGTTACGATTCAGGCACAGATTTTAGCACTCCTCCAGGATCTCCAGCGGCAGATTGGCATGGCTATTCTCCTCATCACCCACGATCTTGGTATTGTTGCGGATATGGCCGATGAGGTTGTGGTCATGTATGCTGGCAAGGTGGTTGAGCGGGGGACAAAATACGATATCTTCAAGAATTGCCGCCACCCATACACCCTGGGGCTTTTGCGTTCCATTCCACGCCTTGACGTGGAGCAGGAAACCCTGGCTACCATTCCAGGATTTGTTCCAGATCCTCTGCATTTCCCCGAAGGTTGTCGATTCCGGGGCCGGTGTTTTCTGGAAGATGAGGTCTGCTGCGCAGAGCCTCCAGAGGTTTTCCTTGGTAATGGGCACGTGGTGTACTGCCACCACATTGTTCCTTCTGAGGTGTGCTATGGGAAGCAATGAGGTTCTCCTTCGTGTTGAAAACTTGAAAAAGTACTTCCCCCTTCGCGCAGGAGTTTTCAAAAAGGTTGTGGGGTGGATTAAGGCGGTAGATGGGGTGAGTTTTGAAGTTTTCTTTGGGGAAACCCTGGGTATTGTGGGGGAATCGGGGTGCGGCAAAAGCACCCTTGGGATGACTATTCTCAGACTCCTTGAGCCAACCGGGGGCCGTATTATTTTCGACGGACAGGATATTACAAAGCTTCCTCCCTCAAAGCTCCGTCCAATTCGCAAGGACATGCAGATGATTTTCCAGGACCCTTTCAGTTCTCTTAACCCCCGTATGACCGTTCAGGCTATCCTTGAGGAGGGACTGAGAGTCCACCGGGTGGTTCCCCGGAACAGGATGCAGGAAGAAGTGGAACTGCTCCTTGAGCGGGTTGGTCTTTCGAGGGACTACGTTCGGCGCTTTCCTCACGAGTTTTCGGGAGGACAGAGGCAACGCATCAATATTGCCCGTGCCATTGCCCTTCGCCCTCGACTTGTTATCGCTGACGAGGCGCTTTCTTCCCTTGACGTGTCGGTACGGTCCCAGGTTCTCAATCTCCTCCAGGAGCTCAAGAGGGAGTACTCACTCACGTACCTTTTCATTTCCCATGATCTTGCCGTGGTCCGCCAGATTTCCCAGCGCATCTTGGTCATGTACCTGGGAAAGGTCGTTGAGCTTGCTCCCCGGGAGAAGTTTTTCGCCCGGCCGTTGCATCCCTATTCTGTGGCGCTTATCTCAGCAGTTCCTGTTCCTGATCCGGAAGTCAAAAGGCCCCGCATCATTCTCAAGGGAGACGTTCCAAGTCCTCTTCGACCCCCCTCAGGATGCCGTTTCCATACTCGCTGTCCTAAGGCGCAAGATGTCTGTGCAGAACTTGAGCCTCCGTTTCAGGAGGTGGAGCCGGGGCATTTCGTAGCCTGTCACTTTCCTGGTTGCCTTACCCTGGAGGGGCAAGTTGACGGGGCCTGAAGAATATGGTATTTTTTTCTACCGTCTACGAAGACTTACAAGGAGGCGATTCGTATCGAGGTACGGTACCGTGTCAACCATCAAATCGGGGCGCGCGAGGTTCGTCTCATTTCTCCTGAGGGAACACAGATTGGTATTGTACCCCTCAAGAAGGCCCTGCAGATGGCGGAGGAGGCAGGGCTCGACCTCGTGGAGGTTGGTCCTAACGCCAATCCTCCGGTCTGCAAGATTATGGACTACGGGAAATTCCGGTACGAGAAGGAGAAGAAGGCGAAACTCTCTCGAAAGAAGCAAAAAGTTTCTGAACTTAAAGAGCTGAACATGCGCCCCAAAATCGATGAGCATGATTACCAGGTGAAGCTTCGGAGTGCCCTTCGTTTCCTCCAGGAGGGAGACCGGGTAAAAGTCATTGTACGCTTCCGGGGGAGAGAGATAGCGTTTCAAGAGAGGGGACAGGAACTTCTCCGGAGAATGATTGAAGACCTTAAGGAAGTGGGAAGGGTAGAGCAGGATATAAAGAGCGAAGGTTCTTCGCTTACGGTCACTTTAGCGCCAAAGAAGTGAGGAGGATGAAAGAGCCATGCCAAAGATGAAGACACACCGGGGCGCGGCAAAGCGTTTCAAGGTCACGGCTCATGGGAAAATCAAGCGATCCCAGGCAGGAAAAAGCCACCTTTTAGCTCATAAAGAGCGGAAGCGAAAGCGCCGTCTCCGTAAAACAATCGTTCTGACTCCTGTAGAAGCTAAAAGAATCAAGAGCTTGCTTCCTTACGCGTAAGAGGTGAGAAACTATGGCACGTGTGAAGACCAATGTGGCATCGCGGGAACGGAAAAAGAAGATTATGAAGATGGCAAAGGGCTACCGGGGTGCCCGTTCCCGGGCTTACCGGAGAGCGAAAGAGCAGGTCATCAGGTCTTTGGCTTATGCGTATCGCGATCGACGGAACAGAAAGAGGGATTTCCGCAGACTCTGGATTCTTCGCATTAACGCAGCGGTACGGAACGAAGGCTTAAGCTATAGCCAGTTCATGGGGGCGCTCAGAAAGGCGGGAGTTCTGGTAAACCGGAAAAACCTTGCTCAGCTTTCTATTGAAGATCCTGAAGCGTTCCGAGAACTTGTTGAGGTTGCCAAGGCACACCTATGATTCCTGAAGGCAAAGCAGTGATCGAGGAAATAGAGCAGTATTTCCGGGACTTTACTCAGGAACTTACTCAGGTTACGACTCAGGATGCACTCAATAGGGTAAAGGGGAGGTATGCTGGCCGCAAGAGTAAGTTTCCTGTATTCCTGGACCGCTTGAAGAGCCTTCCTCTTGAGGAGCGGAAAGTTGTCGGGCAGAAGCTCAACGAGGTTAAAGCACGCATTGAGCAGCTCCTCAGGGAGAAAGAAGCCGCGCTTTTACGAGAGGAGAAGAAGGAGTCCCTTGACATAAGCCTTCCGGGGAGACGAGAACCCCTGGGAGCGTTGCACCCCCTCCGTATTGTAATGGACGAGATTATTGCCATTTTCCGCTCTTTGGGGTTTCGTGTTGAGGAAGGACCGGAAATCGAAACCGACTTTTTCAACTTTGAAGCTCTGAACATTCCTCGAGACCATCCCGCAAGAGATGCGCAGGATTCTTTCTACCTTGGGGAGAATCTCCTTTTGCGGACACACACTTCTCCTGCCCAAATACGGGTTATGCAGAAGCTCGTCCCTCCTTTCCGGGTTATTGTTCCGGGGAAATGTTACCGTCGGGATGCCTTCGACGCTACCCACAGTCCCATGTTCCATCAGGTTGAGGGTCTTGTTGTGGCCTCAGGTATCTCTATGGGAGACCTCAAGGGGACCATTGAGATTTTCGTTCGTCGCCTCTTTGGAAAAGATCGAAAAGTAAGGTTTCGCCCGAGTTACTTTCCCTTTACGGAGCCGAGTGCAGAAGTGGATA
>JBDIWL010000165.1:0-3873 GCA_039638315.1 Candidatus Caldatribacterium thermophilum
ATCCACGGTTAGTGCATCGTACACGTCGGCACAGGCACAGATACGGGAAAGGAAATGGATTTCCTCTCCTGAGAGACCATATGGGTACCCGGAACCATCGAGGCGTTCATGGTGCTGCAGGGCAATGACGGAGGCAAGAAAATCGTACTCTGGATTTTTCTGAATCATTTCCTTACTCCATACAGGGTGCATCCGGACAAGTTGTGCTTCCTCCTCGGTGAGCTGTCGCTCTTGGAGGAGGAGTTCTTCTGGTAATCTTATTTTGCCAAGGTCATGGAGCAATGCGCCAAGTCCGAGCTTTCGGAGCTGAGTTCTTGGAAGCGCAAGACACTTACCTATAAGGAGGCTCAAAATGGCTACGTTGACAGAGTGCTGGAAAATGAGGTCGTTACGACTCTGCATTTGAACAAGGTAAAAAATCGTGGTAGGGTTTTCCAGAATTTCGTCAAGAACCTCCTCGAGAATTTTCAAAATTTCCTGGTACGAGACTCCACTTCCTCGCCGAAGACGCTTCACCGTGTCGTGGAGCATACGCTGGACCCGTTGCCTTGTTTCAATTCGCAGCGGTTCACTCACTACAACATCCTGGAAGGAATCGTGTTCTACGAAAATCGATTGGAAACCAAGTTCTTTGAGCTTCTGGATGTATCCCTCTGTGAGGATAACGCCTTTATTGAGAAGGACAGAACCATCCTCCCGGAGGACAGGATACGCCACGCGCATGCCAGGTTGCAAATCATGCACCGAAACCCGAATCATCGCCACCTCCACCCCCCGGGAAAGTGGGTAGCTTCCTGGGGGGAGCATCCCAGGAGATTTCCACTGTCCCTACAATAGCCACCGTGAGCTCTTTCATAAGGTCAACGTCTTTTGGCTTTTCAAGGAGCTGTCCGTTGGCATCCCGAATGACCCGAACCACCGGACGGATGGGAAGACCTTCGTTGAGACGAACCACCACGGCGATCTCCCCTGTGGTGAGGCGAACCGTTTCTCCGACCGGATACGGTGCAATGTGCCGAACCATGGTAGTCACGACCTGAAGGTCAAAAAGCCTTGAAGCATTACCCATAAGGTACTCCAGAGCTTCTGCATAGGAAAACCTCTTCCGGTATGGGCGATCCACGGTTAGTGCATCGTACACGTCGGCACAGGCACAGATACGGGAAAGGAAATGGATTTCCTCTCCTGAGAGACCATATGGGTACCCGGAACCATCGAGGCGTTCATGGTGCTGCAGGGCAATGCGGATGCTTTCGGGCTCTTCAGGAACCCGCTCCGCCATGAGCTCTGCTGACCAAAAGGAATGTTTCTTTACCACGTCCCACTCTTCTCCTGAAAGACGTTCTGGTTTGTTGAGAATCTCAAGAGGCACACGGATTTTCCCAAGGTCGTGCATAAGACTCCCCAGAGCGAGAATGCGGAGTTGCTGTCGGGAAAGGCACAAAAATCTCCCAATGAAAACGCTCAGCGCTGCTACATTCACAGAGTGGGAGAAAACCGCATCATCGTGTTGCCTAAGCTGGATGAGGCTTACTACAGACTTCTTGGTGCTCAGGACTTCAT
The DNA here is from genome assembly GCA_039638315.1 of Candidatus Caldatribacterium thermophilum. GTDB lineage: Bacteria > Atribacterota > Atribacteria > Atribacterales > Caldatribacteriaceae > Caldatribacterium > Caldatribacterium thermophilum. Next base: position 1,564 of record JBDIWL010000165.1, read on the forward strand.
CGATGATTTCGTCGACGAGTTTTTTCAGTGGTTCAACGGCCTTCGAGTTACCCTTTACAATCTGGTAAAAGGACTCATTAAGCGTGACAAGCGCCTGTCGACGGATATCGTGGGAGATGGTTTCTTCAAGGTCGACATCTGCAAAGCGTGGATCGCGAATGTAGATATACTCAAAACCGAGCTCTCTGATTTTTCGGATGAGGCGGTCGTTGAGCCGTATTCCCTCTCTGAGGAGGACCACTCCATCGTCTCGGATAACAGGGTATCCTACAACCATCCCTGGTTTGAGATGAGCCGTCGCAATCCGAATCACTGCTTCCTCCTGATTCCGTTGCTTTCTGGGGTGTTTTTGTTTATTATACTGGTAAAGGGAGCGTGACGAAAGGGAGCTTGGTTAACTGGCGCAAAAATCTTACGGAAGTAAAAGTTCCTCTTTATGTTCTCCCTGCCCGCCTCTCAGGATGGTATGAAGATGGGGCATGGGTTGCGAGCTCTCCCTTGAGCCTTGGGGAACTTGCACGAAAGCTTCAGAAGAAAGAAGCTTTTGTGCTCCTTTGGGAGCTTTATATGCCTCCTGCTCCTTCTCCCCTAAGTGAGGGTGAGGTAGCGCATATCCTTACTGCCTTGGAAAACGCGATTGAGGAGTTTTTGTATTCGCTTTCCTTTTACGAGAAGCTTGCCCGGAACTACCGGTTTATGTTTTCGCTGTGCCTTGTGGCGTATATTATTGGACTCCTCAGTGTGAATACCTGGTGGTTTATCTGGTTCCGCCAGCCCTATCTTGCTCTAACGGGCATAGACAACTGGTGGAAACGGAAACGATTCTCTTGTCTTACCCGTTGTGAGTTTCAGGGAATCTTGCAAGGAGAGGATGAAAAGAGGCAGCAAGCACTTGCTGAGGTCTCCTCTTTCTTTCAAAGTCTTGATCCTGGTGATCCTGAGTACCTTGAGAAAATGATTGCCTTTGCGAAGGGTAAAGAAAAGGAAAACCCTGCGTTCTCTGAAATTCGTAGAGCTTACGAGCACCTCCGAAAGCGGGAACGGGAAAAGAGCTACTTTCTCAAACGTATTCCCCACACGTCTTGGGCTAAGGTGAAGCGGTTCTTCCTTGGCGATTTGCTCCTTATCCCTGAGGTCTTTGTGCCTTTCCTTTGTGTCCCCGTTCGAGACCTCTCCTTTACTCCATCTTCAGGTATTCTGGAGGAATGGGATGCCCAGAATCGAGCTCTACAAGCTTTTCAATAAGCAGGGGTACACGATGTTTTCTCCCCGTCATCCCTTCTTTCCTGAGGAGCGCTTTGCCCAGTACCTGCGTGTCTTTAAGGGGGAGCCTATGGAGATTTTCCTCCATGTGGAGGATAGTAAAAAAGAGGAGTACCTTGCACACCTACCTTCAGACTTTCTCGAAGTCGCAAGGGATTCGCAGGGGTACGTGGTTATACCGAGAAAGTCTCCTCAGGAAATCCTTGAGTACTTGAAGAATGCTTTTTCAGACACTTTCCGTAAGGAGGACGCATTGCTCCTTGAGACGTGGAGGCATCGCGATTTCTTCTACCACTATGGGCGTTTCCGTTTTCGCGGGTTTTACGGTGTCCTGCACCGCCTCTTTCCCATTGTCTTCATCATGCATGGCATTCCCGGTTTTCAGCCCATGGCCTGGGACATGATTATTGGCGATCCGTACTTTGAGGATCGGAACTTCCTCGAACTCTCGAAACACTACCAGATGATTTCCTGGGGCCTTGAAGAGGCCTTTACAAATGTGACGCTTCGAATAGTCGAAAACAGCGCACTTCGTATCCTTAATGACATTGTGCGACAAGATAGAAATGGTGAGGGTTTTGTTCAGGCCTTTCGTGTTGCATCGCGAGTTGGTCTTGGGTTTCTCAGGGACTTTTTCTGGCCAGCAACGCAGGCAACTGAGCATACGGAGTGGACAAAGTTCCTCCGGCCGCCTGTGCCTTTTGTTCCCTGGAAGGAGTCGCCATGATGCGGGATATCCATCGCTTGGGGCGTTACCTTCCTCTCTTAGATGAAGGTTATGAGAGTTTTCTTGAAACTATGGAAGAGGCTGTATCTTATGCCCTTAGGGAGAGTGCACTCCCTGGGAAATTCCTTTTCCTTCCTGATGCAGAAGGACGGGACTTCCGTACTGAGCAAGGACGGAAAATTCCCGTTCTTGAAATTGGACATCCTGAGCACCGCAGGAATACCCTTGTTTTTGAGGCAACGTGTCACGGTGGCGAGAAAGTGCATTCTCTTACCCTTTTCTTAGCTTTTCTTGCGTTGTGTCGGGAAGAAGCACATCTT
>JBDIWL010000166.1:0-3870 GCA_039638315.1 Candidatus Caldatribacterium thermophilum
CGATGCGAGAAGACTGACAATGGTTTCTCCCCGTCTCTTAAGCTCCTTTTCCTTCAGGGAGAGGTAGAACTGACTGAAGAGTTGCGACATACTCACAAGGAGTACAACATACGTTACGGCGAGGATGAGGAGGGACGCAGAGAAGAATTTTCCAAAGAGCGTTTTCCTCATAGTGCACCAGGGTCGAGTTTGTACCCAAAACCCCATACCGTTTTGATGAGGGGTGGAGCTCCAGCCTCCTCGAGTTTTTCCCGGATGCGCTTTACGTGGGTATCGACCGTGCGAGTATCCCCCGGGAAATCGTATCCCCAGATTTCCTCAAGGAGCTTTTCCCGGGTGAAGACTCGTTCAGGATGCAGGGCAAGGAAATAGAGGAGTTCAAATTCCTTCGGCGTCAGGTTCACCGGAACCCCGTGCACGAGAACCTTCCGCGCTTCGTAATCGATGTGGAGGGGTCCAATGTCAATCACCCGGTGTTTTTCTGTACTTTGGGCCTTGCTTCGGCGCAGTACCGCCTTCACCCGGGCGACAACCTCCCGGGGGCTGAAGGGTTTGGGGACGTAGTCGTCAGCGCCAAGTTCCAGACCCAGAACCCGGTCGACCTCTTCACCCCGGGCGGTGAGCATGATGATGGGGATAGAAGAGAAGCTTCGGATTTCCCGGCAGACTGTCCAGCCATCCTTTTTGGGGAGCATGAGGTCAAGGAGCACAAGGTCAAAGGGGTGGCGTCGTAGCTCTTCAAGAGCGGCTTCTCCATCGTACACCACAGTGACCTCAAACCCCTCGCGCTCGAGGTAGAGACGGAGAATTTCCCCAACTGCCTGTTCATCGTCAACAACCAGGATGCGGCTCATGGCGCTTCCATTCTACGAAAAACTCCACCCCCGGAGCAAGGGGGGAAGGAGGGGGCTCTGGGGGTGGAGTTCCAAGGAGGGAGTACCTTCAAAAGCGCATTCTCCCCATACCCCACCCAAAAGGTGGGAGGTTCTTAAGCTGCTCTGGAGTCAGGACGCTGAGTATCTGCTGTACCATATCCTTCTTCAGGGCAAAGAGTTCCTGCCTGAGGGCAAGAATTTCTCCAATTTTTGTCCGAATGTTCTCAGCGTTTTCCGCCGATGCTTCCTTGAGCTGGAGTTCCCGAAGTTCGAGGATTTTTGTTCTTATCTGCGCTTCGAGGTTGGCTTCCCGGGTTGCGAAGTTCTTCTCGATTTCCAGGATTCTTGCCCTCTGCTCGTCAGAGAGGTTGACGCCCCAAAATCCTGGAGAGAGACACGGTCCTCGGTCCTCAAAATCCTTCCACGGGCCCTTGCTGTAACGGGGTCCTGCAAAAGCAAGGGCGGTGGCAAAGAGAGTAAGGACAGCCACAAGAGTCACAAGAAGTGCTTTCCGTTTCATGGTCTCGACCTCCCCTTTTCATTTGGTGCTTCTACTGTACCTCGAAGGTGTGGCAATTCTGTGGGGAAATTGTGACGATTCTGTGAAAGGTATCCTCGGAGTTTTGCGAGGGCTCTTCTCTTGTGAACTCGTACTGACCGGCGGGATATGTGGAGGCGCTTTGCCGCTTCAGCTTCTGAGAGGCCTTCGTAGAAGAGGAGTTCGATAACGTCGCGTTGCTTTGGAGAGAGGGAATCCAGGGGGAGGGTGATGGGTTTTCCTCGCCCCCGGTAGAGGAAGCGAGAAAAGCGTTCCATTTTCTCCGGGGGAAGGGGAATTTCTCTCCAAGGTCGAGCCATCCCAAGCCCTTCCTCCTTGAGTCTCCTGTTCCAGAGGTAGAGCAGGTGTCGTGGTACCATCGTTTCACCTCCAGCGGTTCGTGCCCTGGATTATACCAGATGGAATTGAACTATGACAAGTAGAATAGTCAGTGGAAGGCAAGACTCATGATGACCTTTCCCACAATACGGACTGGGCGGTCCACGAAGACAAGGGGAGGATATGCGGGATTAGCCGACTGCAGGATAACGGTATTACCCTGAAAGATGACCTGCTTTACGCAGAGCCCTTCGTCTTCTATGTCCACAACGCCGATGTCCCCGGACTGGACTTCAAGGTCCGGAGAGAAAATGACGAAGTCCCCTTCGGCAATGCCTTTGCCAATCATGGAATCCCCCCTGGCACGTACAGCAAAGAGCCGAAGACCTGCCTGGTACGCTCGACCAACGCGAAGAGAAAGGAGCGATTCGTTGAGGGGAACTACCCCCACAATGTACTCCTCAAAGCCATTCACCGGGGTTCCACAGGGAATTGCACCAGAGAGGAGGGGAACAGGAACGTCTTTTCCAGTCAGTGGAAACACAGAACCCTTTTCAAGACCAAGGAGCAGGGCAATTTCCTCTTCCCCTGCTCCAAGGGCCTGAGCCACTTTCACAATGGATGCCTCGTCTGGTTCCCGCAATCCCCGAATCCATCGGGAAATTGCCGCTTGGGATACCCCTGAGCGGCGAGCCAGCTCAAGCTGGGTCAGGCCTTTTTCTTTCAGTTTTTCCTTAAGCCATTCCCGAAAGACCATAGGGGTGCCACCCAGGTATTGCCTCCATGGTGTCGTAAGCGAATTTTGCGTGATGCAACTTCGAAGAGGTGATGGAGATTCCGATGAGAGCTCCACACGAGTTCTAACCCTCAAGACCTTTTTTCCAAAAATACCACAAGCGCAGGGGATTGTCTATTGGTGTTTTGCGGCAATTATCCGTCGAGAAAAGCGCGGATTTCCTCCAACCCCCCTTGACAGGAGGAAAAAATTTTTCCTACAATACCCTTGAGCAATTGTTCAGGGCAAATGCTCAAGGAGGGAGTACCCTGGAAGAGCATACCGATCTCCTCCTCCTTTACGAAGTTGCTCGTCTCTACTATGAAGATGGGCTCACCCAAGAGGAGATTGCCGGGCACCTTGGCTTCTCCCGATCTCGCATCCAGCGCCTCCTTGAAGCAGCCCGGAGAGAAGGGATTGTGGAAATTCACCTTGTGAGCCCGGCGATTTCTTTTTCTGACCTTGAAGAAGAGCTTGCAGCGCGTTTCCGTCTTCGTAAAGTGATTGTGGTTCCTGCACCAACCCATTCTCTCTACCTCATTCGGCGGAGTATCGGCCGGGCTGCTGCCCATTACCTTGAGTCGCTTCTCCGGGATGGGGATGTTCTTGGTATCGGGTGGGGACGGACGATTTACGAAGCGCTCAACTTCCTCAGGCGAAGAGTAGCGATTACCATTGTCCCCCTAATTGGTGCCGTGGGCCAGGTGGAAGTGGATTTCCAGGTTAACGAACTTGGGAGCCAGCTTGCCAAGCGAATCGGAGGGTTCTTCGTCCCCTTTTACGCTCCGGCTCTTGTGGATTCAGAGGGTATTGCGCAGGCGCTCTTCTCGGACCAGAGCGTTCGCAGAGTGGTGGAACTGTGGGATGAGGTGACTGTGGCCCTCGTAGGCATGGGGGATCCCCGGAAGGAGGGATCCATTGTCCCCAAGTTCTTCCTGAGCGATCCGTCTTCGGCAGCGGTACTCAAACGGGACGATGTGGTGGGTGATGTGCTGTACCACTTTTTGAAGGGAGATGGCTCTCTTGCGGATGCAACCTTTGACCGTCGGGTCATGAGTATTCCCTTAGAGAAGCTCAAGGACATCCCCCATGTGGTTGGTGTTGCCGGGTCCTTAGAGAAAGTTGAGGTCCTTGAGGCAGTCCTCCGCGGTGGGTACATAAATGCCCTGGTGACGGATCAGGAAACTGCTCGGGTACTCCTTGAACGGTCAGAAAAAGGGGGTGAGGTGCAGAAAAAGCGAGCCTGAGTGTTCCTGTTCCTTTTCATAACTTAATTTTTGCGGAAAGGAGGGATTTTGATGCGTCGACTTGTTCCCTGGGGGATTGTGGTGGTGTTCCTCTTT
>JBDIWL010000167.1:0-3834 GCA_039638315.1 Candidatus Caldatribacterium thermophilum
ATCCTGAGCGGTGTAATGTCTTTGCGTTCCATAAAGCCGTGGGTAACGAAAGGAAAGAGGAAATCGAGGAGGATTGTCGCAAAGGGTTTCTTGGGTGTGTGGCCTGTAAGAAGGAGCTTGCAGAACGCCTTGTGGAATTTTTGCAAAGTATTGCTCCCCATAGGAAACAGTATGAGGGAAGGCCTGAGTTTGTGCGAGAGATACTCGTTGAGGGAAGTAAAAGGGCTCGTCTTCTTGCTCGGGAAACGCTTGAAGAAGCACGACAGGCTATGCATATCCACTATGGAGTTCCAAGAAAGTAAGGTGTACTGGGAGAGTCGCCTTAGAAAGTGTGCATCGTTTATGGAGAAAACCCAGGTTCTCGAAGAGCTTCTTCTCTTTCTTGAAGAAGCTCTTCTGAAGGTCTTGGGAGAGGAAGTTGAAGAGGAGGGAAGCTCTGAAAGGATTGCAGAGAGAAGTGAGAGCGATCTCCTTGAGGCCTTGGTGGAAGCTCTGGAAGCTCTTCAAAAGCGTGAAGCAAACGTTCTTCGAGCTCCTCAAAGTCGCGAGAGAGCGCTTAGGAAGAGGCCGGTTCTCCTGGGCGTTGAGGATCTTGACCTTCAGAGTCTTTTAGAGCTTTATGCCCAGTACCTGGGTGGGGAGAAAAGAGGAGAAGTTGTTCTTCCCGATAAGGGGTTTGAACAGCTTCTTGAGGAGCGGCGAAGGGTGATTCTTGCCCTCTGTACAGAGGGTACTTATGTTCCTCTTTGGAGGTTCTTTGAAGATTGCAGGGAGAAAAGGGCTATTATTGCTACGTTTCTTGTGCTTCTTGACCTTGTTTTCAGAAATGTTCTCCGTTTGAAGCAAGAGGAGAATGGCGGCGTTTTCCTCGGAATCGCGGGATCGGAAGTTCCTTCGCAATCTCCTTGAAGGGCTTCTCTTTTCCTCCTCGCATCCTGTGAGCCTGGGAGAAATGGAAAAAGCAACAGGATGGGAAAGGGAAGAAATTCTTAACGCTCTTTTGGAATTACAGACATCATATGAAGAGCGTGACGGGGCGCTCTGCATTCGGCGAACCAGCAGGGGGTGGCAAATGGTTGTAAAGCCCGAGTATGGGGAGATTCTTCGGGAGCGCCTTTGTTGCTCTTCAGGAAGGACCATTTCGCGTAGTGCTCTTGAGACGTTAGCAATTGTATCTCTTTATCAGCCCATAACAAAGGGGGAAATCGATCTGAAAAGAGGAGTGGACTCGACCCAAGCTCTCCGGAACCTCCTTGAGATGGGTCTTGTCACTGTCTGTGGAAGGAGCGATGCTCCTGGGCGTCCTCTCTTGTACCGGGTAACCGAGAAGTTCTTTGAGGCCTTTGGTCTTGAAGGTGAGGAAGAGCTTGAAAAGCTGAAGCGTCTTTTCATAGAGAAAGGATCCCATGGAAAGACTCAATAAGTTTTTGGCTCGAGCCGGTGTCGCTTCACGGCGAAAGTGCGATCAGCTCATTCTCGAAGGGAGAGTGACAGTCAACGGCGTTGTCGTTACGAATCCTGCAACCCGCGTCTCAGAAAGTGACGTTATCCTCGTGGATAACGTTCCTGTACGTATTGAACACCGTATGGTGTACATTATGCTCCATAAACCACCTGGGTATCTTACGACACTGTACGATCCCTATGGTCGTAAGACTGTTGCCGAACTCATCCGGGGTATTCCGTATCGGGTATTTCCGGTCGGTCGTCTCGACCGCGACAGCGAGGGGTTGCTTCTCCTCACAAACGATGGGTACCTCACTTACGTTTTCACACATCCAAAGTTTGGGGTAGAGAAACGATACCTCGTATACGTTCGGGGGAGGGTACAGAGAGAGGATCTGACACGTCTTCAGGAAGGCATCTTCCGGGGGGAAGACGTGTACCGAATAGTGTCCGGGGAGGTTCTCAACGTTTCTGGGGATGTGTCTCTCGTTTCGGTTGTTTTGACGGAAGGAAAAAAGCACGAAGTTCGGATTCTTTTCGATTCTCTGGGCTTTCCAGTGATACGGCTTATACGGGTGAGTATGGGTCCGGTTGTTCTTGACCCTGAACTCCCCCAGGGGGAATGGCGGTACCTTCGGAAAGACGAGGAAGAGAGGCTTTTGCAGTATCTTACAGAGAGGAGCAAAAAATGAGCGAGGAAAGAGGACTTGTACAGGTTTTTTTCGGGGATGGGAAGGGAAAAACTTCGGCAGCTTTAGGGGTACTCCTTAGGGCCTCTGGACACGGGAAAAGAGTGCTTTTTCTTGCCTTTTTTAAAGGGCGGTTTTCGGGGGAAATAGCGGCGGTGCAGTGTATCCCTGGGGTAGAGTATTACCAGTTTGGGACTGAAGAATTTGTATGCGGAGGTCGGTTAAGCCCTGAGAAGGTGCAGGAATTCCAGTGTGGCTGGCACCTTGCTCAAGAGGCACTCCTTACAGGAGCTTATGACCTTATTATTCTCGATGAGTTTCTGTACGCTTTTTCCTGGGGACTCCTTTCTTGGGAAACATTTCGTGCTGTTCTCTTTTCCCGGAAACCCTGGGTGGAGGTTGTTTTGACAGGTAGGGAAGCGCCTGAGGAGCTTCTGGCGACTGCGGATCTCATTTCGGAGATCAGGAATATCAGGCATCCTATAGAGCAGGGCATACGAGCACGGAGGGGGTTTGAATATTAGTGAAGGTGGTGCGTGGTATTCGAGGAGCAACAACTGTGGAATGTGATGAGCGGGAGACGATTAAAAGGGCAAGTCTTGAACTCTTTACCTCCATTCTCAATGAGAACGGCCTTTCCCCTGAGGACGTCGTGGGAGTTTTCATCACCGCTACTCCAGACCTTCGGGCAGTTTTCCCCGCTGAAGGCATCAGAGAACAAGAACCTTTCCGGTATGTTCCCATTCTTTGTGCTCAGGAAATGGATGTGCATGGAGCTCTTGAAAAGTGCATCAGGATGCTTGTCCTTGCTTATACTGCAAAGAATCCCCAGGAAATCCGACATGTGTATCTTCGAGATGCCCGCTTTTTGCGAAGAGACCTTATGGAAGGAGAGGGAAGATGAGGCAAGCCTTGGTTGCGCCGTTTCGGGGTCAGATTCAAGGGACCATTGTGTGTCCCAGGGATAAGTCTCTGAGCCACAGGGCGGCTTTTATTGGTGCTTTGAGTCGTGGTGAAACGGTTATCAATGGGTTTTCTTTCTGTCGCGACTGTCTGGCCACCCTTTCCTGCATCCGTGCGTTGGGAGTCGAGGTCTCTGCTTTTCCTGAGGAGGAAAAGGTTATTCTTCGGAGTGAGGGCCACACTTCCCTCCATGAACCGGAGGACGTGCTTAACGCTGAAAACTCAGGAACCACTATTCGCCTCATGGCAGGCATTGCAGCGGGAATCAGGGGTTTAACTATTCTCACGGGAGATGAAAGTCTTCGTCGCCGGCCAATGCGCCGGGTTATTGAACCACTGAGAAAAGCGGGGGTTGACATTGGGGGCAGAGGAGGAGATCGATTCCCGCCACTCTTTGTTCGGGGAAGGGGAAGCATCGCTTCTTTTTACCATGTCCTTGAAGTTCCAAGCGCTCAGGTGAAATCAGCGCTTCTTTTTGCCGCCTTATGGGGGGAAGGGCCTTCAATCCTTGTTGAGCCCCTTCCATCTCGGGATCACACGGAGAATATGCTTCGGCACGTTGGGGTGGTTCTTCGCAAGGAGGATGGCACTATCACTATCGAACCTCCACAGGTTATCCAGGCTTCCGCCTTTGATTTACCAGGGGATATTTCCTCTGCGGCCTTCCTCATGAGCCTTGTGCTTTGTGTTCCTGGAGCTTCGCTGGTCATTCAAGATGTGGGTTTGAATCCTACAC
>JBDIWL010000168.1:0-3833 GCA_039638315.1 Candidatus Caldatribacterium thermophilum
GAGGAACTCGAACGCGTTTTAGGAGAAATTCGGTACTGTCTCGATTTCCTGAATCGATACCGTCCGGAAAAGCCGTCTTTTCTTGAGTCTTTTCTCCCAACCCCCATTGAGGTTTCAAAAGAGGAATTCCTCGCCCGAAGCTTTAACCACGTTCCGGTGTACCGAGCCTGTGTATCCCTTGAGGAGCGACTCAACACCATTCGTGCCACAATGAACCGGCTTTCTGCGCACCTTGATTTTCTATCCCGTTTTGTGCATGTTCCTGTGCCCCTTGAGGATGTGGGCGAAACTCGTTTCACAAAGAGCGTCCTCCTTGAGGTTCCCCAGGAGAAAAAAGGTGTACTCCTTGAAGAGCTTGGCAAACGGGGCTCGCTTTGGGTCTCTTTTGAGTTTCCTGGGAAGACACGAAATGTTGTCCTTTTCCTTGTTATGCACAAGGAGTTCTTCCCTTCTTGCGAGGAAGTGCTCCAGGGACTTGGCCTTGCCCCAGTTACCTTCCCTCAAGCCTTTGAGGGAACACCAAAAGAAGCCATGGAGAAGTTGCAGACTCGTATGCAGGAACTTACGAGGGAGCGGGAAAAACTCCTTGAAAAAGCAGCTCTTTACGCCCGCTTCGATAAGGATTTGAAGCTTGCTCATGATTACTATGCTTCACTCCTTGAGCGGCGACGCAAAGAACAGGAAATTCTTCACACTCAGGAAACTATTGTCATCAGTGGGTGGGCCCGGGCTGAGGATGTGGAGAGACTGGAAAAGTCCCTTCAGGCTGTGGGGAAGGAGTGGATTGTGTTTTCCCGGGATCCCAGGCCAGGAGAGGAAGTCCCCATTGACTTGCGGAATGGTCCATGGGCGAGGAACTTTGAGGTTCTCACGCGACTCTATGGTCTTCCAAACTATTGGGAACTCGATCCTACACCATTCTTGGCGCCTTTCTTTTTCCTCTTTTTTGGGATTTGCCTGGGGGATGTCATCTATGGTCTTGTCCTTGCGCTCCTTGGTTTCCTCGGGCCGAAATTCCTTAGGGCTTCTGAGGGTACCAGGCGCTTCTTCCACATGCTTGGCTGGGGTGGGGTAGCTTCAATTGGTGTGGGCATGGCAACAGGTTCCTGGCTGGGGGACACCTTCGATTACCTTCCGGGTTTTTTAAGCGCTGCAACACGGTTCAAAAGAGCTCTTACCGTAATCGACCCAATCACAAACCCGTTACCGATGCTTCTTTTCTCCTTGTTCCTTGGCCTTGTTCAGGTGCTTGTGGGCCTCTTCGTCAGCTTTATTAAGGAATGGCGGAGGAAGAACTACGCTTCTGCCGTTATGGACCAGCTTGGCTGGTTTGCATTTATTCTCGCTATTGTTCTCTACATCGGCTCAACACAATTTGCCTTCTTGAAGCCAGTTGCTACGCCTTTCCTTGTAGGAACAGCACTTTTCCTCGTAGCAACGCAGGGAAGACAGAAAAAGAACCCTGTCATGAAAGTTCTTTCAGGAATTCTCAGTCTCTATGGGGTTATTTCCTACCTTGGAGATGTTCTCTCGTATTCGAGGCTTTTTGCCCTTGGCCTTTCAAGTTCTATTATTGCCATTCTCGCTCGAACTCTTGGGGCTCTCTTTGGAAGTTCCCCGTACATTGGCTGGCTTGTTGGGCTTCTCGTTGCGCTTCTTTTCAATGTTTTCAACCTGATTATGAGCGGTCTTGGAGCCTTTGTCCATTCGGCACGTTTGCAATACGTTGAGTTCTTCACGAAGTTCTATGAGAATGGAGGGAAAGAGTTTCAACCTTTTGGCTACAAGACAAAGTACATTAAAGTACAGTGAAGGAGGTTGTTGTCTGTGCTCGTGGATGGGCTGGTATTTGCACTTCTTGGCTCAGCACTCGCTATTGGTCTTGCTGGAATTGGTTCTGCCGTAGGTGTTGGTATTGCTGGACAAGTTGGAGCTGGTGTTATGACTGAGGATCCTGGGAAGTTTGGACAGGTACTGCTTCTCCAGGCGCTTCCAGGAACTCAAGGCATCTACGGCCTTCTTGCTGGATTCTGGGTGCTCATTAAACTTGGTCTTTTTGGTGGGACACCGGCGTCAGTCACGGTAGCCCAGGGCATGCAAATTATGTTTGCTTGTCTTCCTATAGCCATCGTGGGCCTTCTCTCGGGAATCGCCCAGGGGAAAACGGCAGCAGCATCCATTGGCCTTATCGCGCGACGTCCTGAAGAAACGGGAAAGGCCATCATTCTTCCGGCCATGGTTGAGACGTACGCAGTTTTGTCCCTTCTTGCCACCATTCTCCTTTTGAACTCCATCAAGCTCTGAGAAGGTGAGGGTATGCCCCTTGAGGATATTCTGAGACGAATTGAGGAGGAAGCAGAATCTCGAAAAAACGCTATCCTTGAAAGTGCTCGGAAAGAGGCGGAAGCTCGTCGAGAGAAAGCAAAGTCAAGCATCGAGAAGGAGATTGCGTCTTTTCTTGAGCGGAAAAGACGCGAAGCAGAACTCGAAGCGCAGAAAGTGGTTGCTGAAGCAAGACTCTGGGGGAAAAGCGAATTGGCACGGGTAAAGCAAGAGGCATTGCAAAACCTCCGAAAGGAGCTGGAAATCTGTCTCCTTAAAGCTATTGAAGAGCAGTACGAACCCTGGTGGAAGCAGGTCCTCTGCAAAGCTGTAGAACAGGGCGATGAAGAGGTATGGATGTTTCCAGAGGAAGCAGGGAAGCTTGGAGCTCGTTTCATCGAAGAGGTGAACAGGGAATTCGGGTACCGACTCTCCTTTGGCGGGGTCCTCGAAAATGTAAGTGGGCGGGGATTCCTCCTGAAGCGTGGCGGGATGAGCATTGATGTGAGCCTTCGGGCAATTCTTGAAGATTTCTTCCGTCGCAATGAACGGGACATCACTTCCTTGCTTTTCCAGGGTGTCGAAGTATGAGCGAAGCAAGGGATTACGCTTACCTTATTGGTCGAGTACGGGTCTTAGAGCGGGGCCTCCTCACTCCAAGGATTCTCGATGCCCTTCTTCGGTCTGAGGATCTTGAGCAGGCGCTCCGAGTCATGGCTGAGGTTCCCTATCTCGGTGAAGCTTTTCAGGGAATCGTTCCAAGCCTTGGGAACATCGACAGGGTGCTGACTGAGCACTTTTTCAGCATTGTCAGCGACTTTGCAAAGCAGAGCAACGGAAAGGACGTTGCAGATTTCTTCCTTCTTGGGTTTGATGCCGCAGCTTTGAAACTCGCTGTTAAGCACTTTATGCTTAGAAAACCGCTTGAGAAAACGTATCCAGCTTCCTTTGATGTTCGGAAGGTGGTGCGGTTTCTTGGGGGAGAAGGAGGCGAATACTTCCCGGAGGATTTCGCCCAAACTCTTCAAGCGATTCAGGATCTCCTTGAAACCCGTCCCGGAGACGCTCAAGGTGTGGAGTTCCTGTGTGACCGGTTCTTCCTGAAGGGAACGTATGACCTCGCGAATCGTTCGCATGGACCCCTTCGAAAATGGTACCACCTCTACATCATTTTTGCGTACATTCGCGGCACTTTTCGAGCACGATACCAGGAAAGAAAGCCTGATACCTTGCGTCTTTTATACTTCGACAATCCTTTGCTTGGAGAAAGAGAGCTTCTCGAGATGCTCTCTCTTCCTGATGAGAAACTTCCAGAATACCTTGAGTACCTTGGATTTGCCTTTATTCTTCCTGAAACTGGAGTCTTCCGAAACGATCCGCACTACATTGCTGAAATCGAGCGCAAGATGGACAACCATCTCCTGTCCCTCATCCGCCAGTACCGCTTGGAAACGTTTGGCCCAGAACCGGTCTTTGGTTTCCTCTTTGCCAAGTCTATAGACATGAAGAAT
>JBDIWL010000169.1:0-3822 GCA_039638315.1 Candidatus Caldatribacterium thermophilum
AGAAGTTCAGGCGAAAAAAAGGCATCCACAAGAACACCAGTTTGCACGAAGTCCCTGAGACTATTCGTACGCTCGAGCACCACAAGGGCACCAATCCGCTTCCGAGAGAGTGTCTGACACGCCAGGGTGAGATCGTCGATGAACTTACTTCGACCCTCTTCATTTCCTACCCGTTCGACAAGTCCATGGTGGTACAGGCGATTCATGTAGTTCCTCCGGAGCTCCGGCTGCAGCACAAGAAGTATCCCACCCACGTACCCCACTATGCACAAACGCCAGAAAAAACGAAGTTCCCCAAAACCCAGAAAATTCGAAAGCCCAGCGCTCAAAAGAAGGATAATGAACAGGCGTAAAGGGGGGAAAAGAGGCGTCCCCTTCACCCACCTTACGAAATGGTATGAAAAATAGTACAATACCACTATTTCTACGAGGTACCGCCAGACATTCGGAAGGGAGAGAATGCCGTGTCCCCCCGGATCTCAAAGCAAGAGACTCAAAATGGCCTTTTGAGCATGAAGCCTATTTTCTGCCTCGTCAACAACTACTGAATGTGGACCATCCATAACCTCGTCGGTAATTTCCTGTCCACGGTGCGCAGGCATACAGTGCATCACAATAACCTCCGAAGAAGCGAGGGCAAGGAGGTCTCCATTGACCTGGTACGGCAAGAAAAAGGGTATCCTCTCTTCAAGCTCTCCTTCCTTTCCCATGCTTGCCCATACATCCGTGTATATTACGTCAGCACCCTGCACCGCCCTTCGGGGATCGGAATCGTACACAATTCGAGCGCCGCTTCTTTTTGCTTCCTCCTGAGCCCATTCCCATATGTACTGCAGAGGTCTGTAGCGCTCAGGGGTAGACACCGTAAGGAAAAGACCAAGACGAGCAGCGGCAACAACCCACGAGTGGCAGACGTTATTGCCGTCACCAACAAAGACAACTTTCACATCAAGGGTCCCCTTTTTCTCGAGGATTGTAAAGAGGTCTCCAAGGATCTGACACGGATGGTGGAGATCCGAAAGACCATTGATAACAGGAACGCCACTGTACTTCGCCATTTCAAGAACCGTCTCATGCGCAAAAGTGCGCAAGATAATAGCATCAACCATGCGCCCAAGGACAAGAGCCACGTCTTTTACCGCTTCCCGTTTCCCAAGACCTACCTCCTGGGGACCAAGGTAAAAACACTCACCACCAAGCTGTCTTATGGCAACCTCAAAGGAAACTCGAGTACGAAGAGATGGCTTCTCGAAAAGAAGGGCGACAATTTTCCCCTCAAGAATCTTTGGACATTCACCAAGAAGCCAACGTCGCTTCAAATCTGCAGCGACATCAAGGAAAAGGAGGAGTTCTTCTTTTGAGAAATCCGCAAGGTCCAAAAAATGCCGTCCCCGGAATAGATGTCTCATCGCTCACCCTCACCTGTTTTTCTCCCCCGGTATACTTTTGCCACATACGGAGAAAGGAACGCTCGGAGTACTGCCCCATATCCTGCGCGGAACGATACAATATCACCAACCTGATAGGACTTTGTACTCTCCTCTACGTCAAGAACAAGGTAGTTACTTGTTGCACCCACTATTGTAACATGAGCATCATCAAAATATAACTGGTTCTCGTCAACATCCTGTTTCCCTATTGCCACAAGAATTCTCTTGCGGGGACCAGAAAAACTCTGTGACGGTTGCTTCCCAAAGGCATCGTATCCGAAAGCCCCTTCTTTCAGAGGTTCCTTTGTACGTACTTCTACAATCTCCGCTGAAATCACAAAGGCCCCTTGTCTCAGCCAGGGGATATTCCTTTTTCTGCTTATGTCGCTCCCGAAGAGCAATGCCTCTCCAAACCGAATCTCATCCACTCCCCACGGTGGATCCTCCTCCCAAAGGGCGAGGAAAGTCGTCCCCCCAACGGAGAGCACGATATCTCTCCCCAGAACTCCCTGGAGAAACTCCTTTACCTGCATAAGGCGATCCAGCGTATCCCAGCCAGGCAATACCCCGCTGAGACAGGCAAGGGTCGTGGCAATACCATAGACTGAAACATAGGGAAGACGCTGTAAAAGCTTTGCCACTTCTGGAATCTCCTCGAAAAGCATCCCTTCCCGCCCATCACCACCTTCTATAGCAAGGACAACCGGTTGCACCTTTCCAGACTTCCAGGCAACACTGTTGAGCCGCTCAAGGACCTCTCCATGAGAAACAAAAGGTACGATACCATATGCGTTCAGAGTATCAAGTTCTTCAAGCATAGGAAGGCGGATGAGAAAAAGTACAACTTGAGGACCAAAGAGACCGCGGAGCCTTACAAGATTTGCGAGATTTGAGTCAGCAAACTTTGCAAAACCGAAATCTCGAAAAGCACAGGCAAGTACAGGATCCGCAAGGAATCCCTTTGTCACGACAACAGGTGAAATTCCCCAGGAATGGCACTTTTCAAGAAGTACACGGGCATTTTCCTCAAGAATGTCAAGGTTGACCTCAAGGCGAGGATACGAAGGGGTCATCTGGAGAGGCATAAGGGGCAGCAACGCTGCCCCTCAAACACTACCGTTTCGAGAACTGGAAACGAGCACGGGCCGCCCTTTGACCGTACTTCTTGCGCTCCTTCATCCTTGGATCTCTGGTTAGGAGTCCTGCCTTCTTCAGTACACTCCGAAGACCCTCATCCACAGAAAGCAAGGCTCGAGCAATGCCATGCGCCAGTGCTCCCGCCTGACCGCTCAAACCCCCACCTTTAACCACTGCCTCAACATCAAAACGGGTCTCTGTACCAGTGAGCACAAGTGGTTTCCGTACCAGCACCTGCCACGCCAATCTTGGGAAGTACTCCTCAAGACTTCGTCCATTCACCACGATTTTTCCATTTCCCATGGTTAACCAGACCTTAGCAACCGATGTCTTTCTTCTGCCCGTTGCGTAGTACTTGACAGCCACACTCATGCTCACTCACTCCCCTATTGGCAGCGGAATCGGGTTCTGTGCAGCATGGGGATGAGATGGACCACGGTACACTTTAAGCTTCCGGATGAGCCGTCGACCCAGACGGTGATGGGGAATCATTCCCCAAACTGCTCTCCGGATAACCTCCTCTGGCCTTCGCGCCAGAAGCGACCGAAGCGTCTCTTCCTTAAACCCCCCAGGATATCCGCTGTGTCGGCGGTACAGCTTCTGATCGAGTTTCTTACCTGTAACCTGGACCTTTTCGGCATTAATAACGATGACGTAATCCCCCACATCAAAGAAGGGAACGTAAACGTTTTTGTGCTTCCCCATAAGAATAGTAGCAATGCGAGAAGCCAAACGACCAAGAATTTGACCTTCTGCATTCACGACGTACCACTTTCTTTCAATACCCTTAGGCGATGGAACGTACGTTTTGTTCTGCATTGTCCTCTCCCCCAGTATAGTCAAAGACAAACCGAATTTTAGGAGAGTACAAGAGAATTGTCAAGAAAAGAACGCGATTTTGTCACCCTGGAAAAACCCCAACCTGTGTAGCAACTTCATGCATTAAATCTTTAAGCTGCAAGTAGCTTCGGATGTACCGATCGTAGTAAAAGAGGTACACTTCGTGGTTTTCCCGATTTGGATAGATTTGTCCTGAAATCTGCACCATCTTCAGCGTCGCCTCAGGAATACTGTCGTAGAATCCTACACCAACTGCAGCGTAAATTGCCGTTCCAAGGGTACTTGCCTCTTCCACAGTTGTAAGATAGATGGGGATATTGGTAACATCAGCATGAATCTGGAGCCACAGGCGGCTTCGGGCACCCGCACCGCTTACGTACATCTCTTCTACCTCAAAACCAGATTGCGCCAGAGT
>JBDIWL010000170.1:0-3775 GCA_039638315.1 Candidatus Caldatribacterium thermophilum
TTTGGGGGACCGGTATTTACCGAAATTCGCTCGGCCCTCTATGACGTTTCGCCTCGGCCACTCATCATCGACTTCTACTATGGTCTTGGTGGACGGGATATTTACGTTGAAGATATCGAAAAAGCCTTTGCCCGCATCGAGGATGTTGTTCGGGTAGGACAGGTAGACAAGCACATTGATTACCTTGGTCTGAGAGAATAGGGGAGGGACAGAACAATGCCAACCCTGAAGGAACTGGCAAAGCGACCGGAACGGCTCACCCCTGGACACCGGCTCTGCGCCGGGTGTGGGGCGCCTATTGCTGTACGCCTTATTCTTGCTGCAGCGGACAAGCCTGTTGTTGCGGCTAATGCCACGGGATGCCTTGAGGTTTCAACCACTATTTTCCCGTATACTGCCTGGAATATTCCCTGGATCCACAGCGCCTTTGAAAATGCTGCGGCTACCATCGCCGGTGTGGAGAGTATGTACCGGGCGAAGCGTAAAAGAGGTGAAATCGACGAGGAAATCTACTTTGTCGCCTTTGGAGGAGACGGGGGGACCTACGATATTGGACTCCAGGCACTCTCTGGGGCACTCGAGCGGGGACACCGTTTCCTGTACGTGTGCTACAATAACGAAGCCTACATGAATACTGGTATCCAGCGCTCCAGCGCAACGCCCCTTGGTGCCTGGACGACCACAAGCCCTGTAGGAAAAGTCCTTCCGGGGAAAACCCAGTGGCGGAAGAACCTTACCGAAATCGTCGCCGCCCATGGGATTCCCTACGTCGCCCAGTCGGTAGCCTCAAACTGGCGGGATCTCGTCACCAAAGCAGAAAAAGCCTTCCATACCGATGGACCATCCTTCATTAACGTTCTTGCCTCCTGTAACCGCGGCTGGCGCCATGAACCCTCAGAGACGCTCAAGATTATGCAGCTTGCTGTGGATTGCTGCATCTGGCCGCTATATGAGGTAGAGAACGGGGTATACCGTCTCACATATAAGCCAAAGGAAAAGAAACCCGTTGAGGAGTGGCTCCGGGCTCAGGGACGTTTCCGCCACCTTCTGGCTCCTGAAAACCGCCACCTCGTTGAAGCCTTCCAGCGTTACGTGGACGAAGAGTGGGAAAAGCTCCTCAAAAAATGCGGTGAGGCATAAGGAACCACAGGGGCAGGAATTGCCCCTGTGGTTTTACCCCTCAAGCAGAGAAGTACAGTTTGGGCAGCGGGTTGCCTTTACCGGGATGGTGGTGTAACAGAAAGGACACTCTTTCGTTGTTGGCTCCTGTGGCTGCGCAGCTTGTGCTTGCCGCAAGCGATTGACGCTTCGCACCATGAGGAAGAGTACCAGGGCGATAATGAGGAAACTCACCACGCTGTTCACAAAGAGTCCGTAATTCAGAGTCACCGCACCAGCTTCCTGAGCAGAAGCAAGGGTTGTGTATGGTCCAGGTTTTGCACCTTCTTTGAGGACCACAAAGAGATTTGAAAAGTCGACTTTCCCAAGGAGCAGACCAATCGGTGGCATGAGAATATCCGAAACGAAGGATTTTACGATGGTGCTGAAGGCTGTGCCGATAATGAAACCCACGGCAAGGTCGATGACACTGCCCCGACTGATGAAATCCCGAAACTCCTGAAGAATTTTGGCCATTCTCTCCCCTCCTTAGACATTCTCTGTTTAGTATACTCCTGCACAGGTGCAGTGGGAAGGGAAGCTCTTGACAAGTTGCACTGGTTGCGTTATATTGACATCGATGACATAAAAGGGCGTGTGTGTCCGTGTCGTCACAAGCGAGGGGGAAAGTAGCGTTTCGTTTCATACTGCCAGCGTTTCTCTGCATGCTCCTTGTCCACATTATTCCTATTTTCCTGGGGGCTTACCTCGCCTTCATTGACCTTGATATTTACACCATTACCCAGTGGATACGGGCACCTTTTGTGGGTTTGAAAAACTTCATCGATGTCTTCTCCCCAAGAACTGACATAGGCATACGGTACCTTCGTTCCATATGGAATGTCGTGTACTTTGGCCTTGTAACCATTCCAGCAGGGTATGTCATCGGTCTCCTCGTTGCCCTTCTTCTGAATCGGCGATTCTTTGGCCGGACACTGGTTCGGGGGCTCATCTTGCTTCCGTACATTACACCAGATTCGGTAGCCTATAATGTCTGGCGCTTCATCTTTCAGGCCCGCATTGGCATCGTGAACAAGTACCTTCTTGCCCTTGGCCTCATCGATGAGCCGGTTCTCTGGCTTGTGGGGGATCGAGCAATCTATGCGGTGATGGTTGCGAGTGTCTGGAAAGGATGGCCCTTTGCCTGTCTCATTCTCCTTGCCGGACTCCAGAGTATTCCTCAAGAGCTCTACGAAGCGGCACGGATTGATGGAGCCTCTCCTTTTGCCCTCTTCCGGTTCGTTACCTTTCCCATGCTTCGTCCGGTGAGTGCAACGCTGCTTCTCCTTTCCGCTATCTGGAACTTCCATGCATTCAATCAATTCTACATTCTCCTTGGGACAGATCCAGGCAAAGCCCATGTGCCTTCAACGTTCATTCTCCAAGAAGCCTTCACCAACCTCCACCTGAGTAAGGGTGCAGCAATGTCGGTCTTTCTGAGCCTTACGGTGCTCCTTATGACCGTGGTGATGCTTCGCCTCCGGAGGAAAGAGGAATGAAGCGAAAGGGTTTTCGAGTCATTCTGGGTAAGGTACTCTTTGTCCTCGCTCTTTTTGTAGTGCTTGCGGGAGTGCTCATTCCCTATTTCTGGATGGTCTCTGGTTCTTTCAAAACGACCCTTGAGATTCAGTCTGCCGATGTCCTGAAGCCGGAACTCTCTCCTCGCTGGATTCCAAGGAAATTCACCTGGGAGAATTACCTCCGGGTCAACCGGACAGTGCGCATGCTCGATTACTTCAGGAATAGCCTCATCATCAGCATTGGGACAATGCTCTTCTCTGTGGGGATAAGTCTTTTTGCTGCCTATGCCCTTTCCCGCTTTACCTTCCGCTGGAAAAATGCGTATACCCTTGCAACCCTCTCTACGCAGATGTTCCCGGGGATTTCTTTCCTCATACCGTACTTCATGATGTTCGTGCTTGTGAGGTACTATCTGAAGATTCCCATGCAGAATACCTACTGGGGTATGATTTTCACCTATACGTCCTTTGCGCTGCCCTTTTCCATCCTCATGCTCCGCAACTTCCTCGATTCCATACCCCGGGAAATTGATGAACAGGCGCAGATTGATGGGTGTACCCCGGCAGGAGCACTCTGGCGAATCATCCTCCCCCTTGCCAAACCTGGTATTGCTGCGGTGGGAATTTACTCTTTCATCATGGCCTGGAACGAGGTACTCTTTGCTACGGTCCTCACGGGAAGGGAGACGAAAACGGTGGCTTTGGGCCTTCTTGAGTACATCACAGCACAGCAAGCCCGCTGGGCCGGAATGATGGCAGCATGCATTATCGTCTCCATTCCTGTCCTTGTGCTCTTTAGCCTCATGCAGCGGTACATCATTGAGGGCCTTGTGGCAGGGGCAACCAAAGGATGAGGAGGTGAGAAGAGAAAGGGGAGCCATATTGTAGCGGAGTAGAACAGGGTGTATCCACGACAACACAAAGGAAGGGGGGATTGAGATGCGGTGGTCGTGGATTCTCAGGGTGAGTATTATTGTGTTGGCCCTTTTGACATCGGTGACAGCAATGGCGCAGAAATCTATTACTTTCTGGCTTATGCCGAACGCTCCCGATGAAACTCATGTTCCCTGGCTTGAGGAGAAGGCAAAGGAGTTCGA
>JBDIWL010000171.1:0-3765 GCA_039638315.1 Candidatus Caldatribacterium thermophilum
GCATCGGCTTCACCCCTCAGAGAATCCTCGTATACCCGGGAGGTCTTCGATCGGTGAGCTTCCCATGGGCAATGGAGAGCTTTTTCACGATGGGAATCCCATAGGGACACCTTGGCTCGCACTCCCTACATCGGGTACAGGCAGTGGCTTTCACGGGGAGCTCCTCGTACGCCTTTTGCGCATAGTCCTGGTTGCCGAACCAGAAGCGGAGTCTGTCCCGAAGGGCGTACTCTTCTGGATTCCGGATGACGTCATCTTTCATCTGCCGGTCGTACTGGCCCTCAAGGAGGAAAATCCTTGGGATATCAATGCCCTCTGGACAGGGAAGGCATTTTTTGCACTGCCGGCAGACATAGCGGCCAAGCTCTGGGGCCCTGAAAAACCACGCTTCCTTTTCGGCGTCGCTCATGGGCCCAAGCTGCGTAAGAAGCTCCACATCTTTGCGCAGGTACGTTTCCGTGTTGACTCCAAGGACGAGGGAAGCGACCGGCAGGGATAGGGTGTACTGGAAAGCTTTTTCCGTGTTGCGCCACAGGAACCCATCGGCGAGAACCTTCATGGCGAGTACTCCAGCACCCTTTTCCTGCGCCAGGGGGAGAACCTCCTCTTCCCACCCGGGGAAATTGAAACGGTCGAAGTAGTTGAGGGGAATCATGAGGGCGTCAAAGGGATAGGTGTTGAGGGCCTTCACAGCAACCTCAGGGGTGACGTGGTTTGAAAAGGCGACGTAGCGGATTTTCCCTGCCCTCTTTGCTGCTTCAATCCCTTCCAGGGCTCCAGACGGAGCGGTGATGGCCTCAAGGGTCTCGAAACGGTTGAGTTCGTGGATGAAAAAGAGGTCCACGTAGTCGGTATGGAGCCTCTGGAGACTACCCTCTATGGAGCGAAGAATGTCTTCTCTGGTCCGCTTCTGGGACTTTGTGGCCACGAAACACTCCTTGCGGCGGGTTTTGAGGACCTCGCCGATTTTTTCCTCGGAATCTCCATGACCATAGCTTTCCGCGGTTTCAAGGTAGTTTCCGCCAAGGTCAAGGTAAAGGTGCACAAGGCGCACCGCGTCTTCTTTGAGGAGTTCCACAAGGTGGAAACCACCAAGACCGAGGATGGACAGCGTAAGGTCTGTGTTGCCGAGCTTTCTTCGCTCCATAGTTATCCCCCCTTTGGGGAAATTATAACGCTTTTCACAGAACTTTTGTGGTTTTTACTCGCCTTTCATACTGCTTTTACATGGCCCTGATACCCTCTTTTCGAAATCTTGGGAAAGGAGGTTTTCCATGAGGCGTTTCCGGGTTCTGGGAAGCATTGCGGCTCTTTGTGTCGTGCTCCTTCTTGGGATTGCCCTTGCCCAGGAAGGCATGGTCGTGCGGGGTATCGTCTTTGAGGATGCAAATCGAAATGGTGTCCTTGACCCGGGAGAGAAAGGTATTCCCGGGGTGTGCGTTTCTAATGGTCGGGAGGTCGTGCAAACGGATAACGAGGGAAAGTACGAACTCCCCGCGTATGAAAACATGATTGTTTTTGTCACCAAGCCCTCTGGGTACACCTTCCCAAGGAGCGAGTACAACACTCCGCTGTTCTACTACATCCACCGTCCCAATGGCTCTCACCCAGCCATTAAAGAGTACCCTGGTATTGCCCCCACAGGACCCCTTCCTGAGTCGGTGAACTTCCCCCTGTACAGGGTCGAGGAAAGCGAGAACTTCAAAGTTGTCGTCCTTGGGGATACCCAGGTCTCTGACCACCGGGATATCGTGTACCTTCGGGATGCCATTGTGGCTGATATTGCGAAAAACCACAGAGATGCCGTTTTAGCCATCGCCATGGGCGATAACCTGAACGATCCCTTGAACCTGTATCCAAAATACCTGGGTGTCATGGCAGGTATGGGTCTTCCTGTACACTACGTCTTCGGGAACCACGATATGAATTTCGACGCTCCTGACGATGCGTGGAAGCACGAGACATTTTCCCGATACCTCGGTCCTGTGTACTATTCCTTCAACGTGGGGAAAGTCCACTTTGTGGTACTGTGCTCCGTTATGTGGGATGGGAAAGAGTACCATGGGGAAATTTCTGAAGAGGAGCTCCAGTGGCTCCAGAACGACCTTGCTTTTGTCCCAAAGGATCACCTTATCGTTATTGCCCAGCACATTCCTCTTATCTCCTACATCGACCGGGCTGCCGAAAAGCACCAGGTGAAGAACCGCGACAGGCTCTTTGCCCTTCTTGAGGGACGCAACGTCCTCTTTCTTGGTGGCCACACCCATACCATCGAGAAATTCTTCCCTGGCGATACCTTCGGCGACTGGAGTCCGAATCTCCCCTTCCCACAGATTATCGTTGGTGCTGCCTGTGGTTCCTGGTGGAGTGGACCCAAAAACGATCAGGGTATACCGTACTCGTACCAGCGGGATGCGGCGCCTAAGGGGTACTTCGTCTTTACGTTCCAGGGAAGTACCTGGAGAGATACCTTCTGCCCCGTCGGACTTACACGCCAGATGAACATCTCCTTCTTCTCGCCACGAGTCCCTGCCTGGACGAATGCTCGACTCGGTCTCCTTGATGGTGTCTTTACCCAGGGGGAACTCGGTGGAGTTTTCGTTGTGGCCAACGTTTTCAACGCCGACAGTCGCTCTGAAATCCTCTGTGCTATCGATAGCAACCCGCCTGTAACCATGGAGTACAGGTCCCTTCCCGATCCTTTTGTTGTGCCTCTCCTTGCCGGTCTTCCTGACTGGATGCAGACCAAAGGCTCAACCCACACCTATATTGCTCCTCTTCCTTTAGAACTGGCTCCTGGTCTCCACAAGGTCACGGTAACCTTCAAGGATGCCTATGGACAGGTCTTTGAGGAAGTGAGGTTCTTCGAAGTCCTGTGAGAGCGGAAGGCCCGACCCTTCTCGGGTCGGGCCTTTGTTTTTAAGGCCCACTTTGTCCAAAAGAGCATCAGACGACACGTTGGATACCTTCTAAGGCACGTTGACAGTTTATTTGGCACATGGTAGCTTAAGGTAAAAACGCCCTTTCACCCAGAAGAAGCAATGGAATTCAGAGCTCTAACGAGGGACGTTTCTCTTCGTGTTGCCGTAATTGAGGTATTGGGCCTTGTTGCTGCCTTCTCCATTTTGGGTTACGCATTCTACCCACAGGACCCTCTGCTTTTTCATTGGCCTTTTCCTCCTGCATTTCTCCTTGTTATCGTTATTGCCCTCTATTGGGGAGTGCTTGCTGGACTTCTTGCGGTGTTCTTGCTCCTTTTAGCCTCTCAGTTGCTCTATGGAGGAGTCTTTGTGGAGAAGTTTCTGTGGTGCTTTATCGTGGCCGTCGTGAGTGGGGAATTTCGCTTTTACTGGCAACGGAGAATGAATGAGGCGGAAGCAAGGGTTCAGTACTACAAGGAACGCCTGGATTCCTTAAAGAAGCACTTTGCCTTTCTTAAACTTTCCCATGACCAGCTCGAGAATAACTATGTTCTCAGACCGTACAGTCTCCGCAGGGCCCTTGAAGAACTCAAGCAGCAGCTCACCTGTGAGGAAGATGCATGGAAAGCGGCGAAATTCCTTCTCCTTATCTTGAACAGAGATTTTACCGTGTACAGGGCGGCGATATATAGGGGTTCTCTGGAGAAAGGGTTCACTATGCTCGCATGCACTTCGGAAGAGGATGTGGAAGAGCTCGATGTGAGTGACCCTATGGTTCAGGAAGCGCTTCGCCTGCAGGAAGTCCATTACGTCTCCTGGGGTGTCCTGGAAAAGTTTCCCGAAC
>JBDIWL010000172.1:0-3758 GCA_039638315.1 Candidatus Caldatribacterium thermophilum
TCGGGACTGAAAGGGTCAAGGATGCATTGCAAGCCACTTTCAAAGGAGAGGAAAAACGCCGCATGTCCGAGGTAGCGAATTTCCAGCGCCTCTCCCTCGAGAACCCAAAGGAGGGCAAGGAACACAAGGCCCAAAAGGAGGAGCTTTCGCATAATGTATCCCTCCTTTTTCTATCATACCACAAAAAAGGTGGCAAGGATTTTTATCAAGAAATTGTGCAAATCCTGAGGAGGTTGGGCAATGGAGAAGCGTTTTGTGGTGCTCGTTCTGTGCTTCCTTTTCTTTCTCTCTGGCTGTGGCGTCCGCTGGCAGATGAAGGATACCTACATATTTGTGTACGAGATTGAACCGAACTCCCCGGAAGGGTACGTCTTGCCCGTGCCCCTTGCTCAGGTTTCAATTGCAGGAAATGTCACAAAAACGCTTTTTACCGATGCAAGCGGCAAAGTACGTTTCCAGCTTCCCCCCGGAACGTACACTGTTTCCATCACAAAGAACGGATACCTTCCCGTTACCGATACCATCACTATTTACACCCTTGAGCTTACCCCTGGTCGGTATGTGTACTACCTGGCGCGTCAGGGTGGTTGAGGTGCAAAAGGTCGTTATTTCCCTCCTTTGTCTTTTCCTTCTTGCAGGATGCTTTGGGAATCTCGATCCCTTACCCTCGGTGCATCCTTTCGTCGTGGTGCAAGGGAGAGTTCTTGATGCCGTGACGAAAGAGGGTATTGAAGGTGCGCAGGTGCGGCTTCGGGATTTCCCAGAATGTTTTGACCTTACTGCTTCTGATGGGTCCTTTTTCCTCCCCCGCGTTCCTTCAGGTCGACAGGTTTTCCTTGTCTCCTCTTTAGGGTATGCCCAAAAAAGTGAAGCTATAGACGTTCCTGCAGCCCCTTCCCCGTTTTCTCTCACCATTGAACTTGCACCGCTTTTGGGGAAACTGGTAGGATATGTATGGGACGAAGAAGGGAATCCCGTTTCTGGAGCTACAGTTACTGTTGACGGCACGTATACCACAACAAGCGGCAGAGACGGGAGCTTTGTCGTAGAAAACCTCCCGGTTGGGAAGTCAGTGCTTGTCGTGGAAAAAGAGGGTTTTGTCCCGTACACAGCAGAGGTTGATATTGCCTATCTTGGAGTTAGTGTGGTACACGTGACGCTTGCACGTCCTTCGCCGGGAAAAGGTTTGGTTGAGTAGAGGAGGGTGGTGCGGTTGGCTGAGACTTTTGACATGGAACGGTATCTTGGAGTCTTTCTTGAAGAGGTTGAGGAGCACATTGAGCGCCTCGAGGAAAATCTCGTCCAGCTTGAGAAAAGCCCCGATGATGAGAGTCTTGTGCAGGCTATATTCCGCTCATTCCATACCATCAAGGGGTCCTCAAGCTCCATGGGTTTCCAGAGGATGATGGAGCTTGCTCACCTCATGGAAAACCTCCTTGATGGGGTCCGGAAAAAGACCATTGCCGTGACGCCTGAGCTTGTGGATACACTCCTTCGGGGCGTGGATCTTCTGAAGTTCATGAGAAACGGTATTGCCCTGGAAGGGAAAGAACCAGAGGTTGAGACGGGGGAAATTGTCGGGATGCTTCAGAATTTCCTCGGGAAACGGGAGAAGGTTGAGAAAAAGGAAGTTGCTGAAGAGCCCAAGGTAGAAGAAGAGCAACGAGAAGTTCCCAGGGAGGAGAGGGAGTACGCTGTACGGGTGTTCCTCACCCTTGACTGTTCCATGAAAGGGGTCAGGGCCTATCTCGTGATTAACCGCCTCCAGGAAAGTGGTATCGAGGTGGTGAGCACCAATCCCTCCCTTACCGACCTTGAGAGCGAGCGTTTTGGCCAGAGCTTTGACGTTTTTGTGCGGTCAGAGCTTGGGCCCGAGGATATCAAGAAGATTGTGGAGTCTGTTGCCGAAGTGGAAAAGGCAGAAGTTACTGTGCAGGAACGGGAAGTTCAAGAGGAAGCTTCTCGGGAGGAGAAGAAAGAGGAAACCCAGGTACGAGCACCTTCCCAGGAGAGGAAAAAGGTCACCGGCGGACTCAAGAAAACCGTTCGGGTCGATGTGGAGCGCCTGGACGCCCTCATGAACCTTGTGGGGGAACTCGTCATCGATCGGGCTCGCCTTGAGGACATCATCAGAAAACTCCAGGAGAGCCGAGAAGTTGCCCATCTCAGGACGCTTCTTGCCGACACCACAACGCATATCGGCCGGGTGACCAATGAGCTCCAGATGGAAATCATGAAGGCCCGAATGCTCCCCCTTGCTGAGGTCTTCAACCGCTTCCCCCGGATGGTTCGGGACCTGGCGAGAAACTTCGGCAAAGAGATTGATTTTGTCGTTGAGGGTGAGGATACCGAACTCGACCGTTCCCTTATTGAGGAAATTACCGATCCGCTCATTCACCTCCTCCGAAATGCCGTGGACCATGGGATTGAGCCCCCTGAAGAGCGTATTGCCCTGGGCAAGCCTCCCCGCGGTCGCATTCTCCTCAAGGCGTATCAAGAGGAGAACTCTGTCGTCATCCTTGTCCAGGATGATGGAAGGGGCATCGATGTGGAGAAAATCCGGAAAAAAGCCCTTGCCCTTGGCCTTGTAACGCAAGAGGAGTTAGCCCGAATGAGCGATCGGGAGGCCATCGAGTTCATCTTTTACTCGGGGTTCTCCACGAACGAGAAGGTTACCGACGTCTCCGGGCGAGGTGTGGGGATGGACATTGTCCGCCGGAATATTGAGCGGGTCAATGGACAGGTACACGTGGAGAGCGAGCGGGGTAAGGGAACAACCTTCTTCCTGCGCTTGCCCTTAACCCTTGCCATCATCAGGGCGTTGCTTGTTCGGGTGAATGGGGCAATCTACTCCATACCCCTTGCGGATGTGGTGGAGATTGAGAAGATTGAGAAGAAGAATACCTATTGGGTGAACAAGACCCTCACATCCCTTTTCCGCGGAAAGACGCTTCCTCTCCTTCGTTTACGGGACCTCCTTGAAGGGAAAAAAGCGGAATACGAAGAGGGTATGGAAATTCCTGATGTTCTCTACACTGTGGTGGTGAATACAGCCCGGGTTCTTGCGGGTCTTGTGGTCGATGAAATCGTGGGTGAACAGGAGATTGTGATTAAGTCCCTTGGGTCGTATATTGGTGATGTGCGAGGGCTTGGAGGAGCCACGATTCTCGGTGATGGTCGGGTCTCGCTCATTGTGGATGTGGCGAGTCTCCTCTGGAAAATGGTTCAGGTGGGAGGGTAAGAAGCTATGCCCGGACGGATTATGATTGTGGATGATGCTGCGTTCATGCGGATGATGCTCAAGGATATTTTGACCAAAAACGGTTACGAGGTTGTGGCTGAGGCAAGTAACGGTAAAGAGGCAGTCCTCAAGTACGAAGAGGTGAAGCCGGACCTTGTCACCATGGATATCACCATGCCTGAGATGGATGGTATCACAGCGGTGAAGGAAATCAAAAAACGTGACCCCAATGCTCGCATCATTATGTGCAGCGCCATGGGGCAGCAGGCCATGGTGGTTGACGCTATTCAAGCAGGAGCCCGTGACTTCATCGTCAAGCCCTTCAAGCCTGAGCGAGTCATTGAGGCGGTGAAAAAGGTCCTGGGCAACTGACGCAATGGAATGGGCTGTTCCCTGGGGTCTTCTGCTCAAGGGAATCCGGAGGCGTCTTCGTGCGGCCTATGTGGTGCTTCGCACGGGGGATGGGGCATTCCTCTACAATGGGTTGCACCGCTACCGGCGTTTCGTCGAAAACTTC
>JBDIWL010000173.1:0-3750 GCA_039638315.1 Candidatus Caldatribacterium thermophilum
GGTGGGGAGGAGAGTTGCGGTTATTGGTGGCGGGAATGTGGCTATGGATGCGGCACGAACTGCACTCCGCCTTGGGGCGGAAGAGGTGTGCCTTGTGTACCGGCGAACGAAAAAGGAAATGCCTGCTCGTATTGAGGAAATTGAGCGGGCAGAGGAAGAAGGTGTGAACTGCATTATCCTCACCACTCCGGTACGCTTCATTGGCAACGAAAATGGCTGGGTTACTGGCATGGAGTGTATCCAGATGGAGCTTGGAGAACCGGATGAGTCCGGGAGGCGTCGCCCCGTTCCGGTACCGGGGTCGGAGTTCGTCATTCCTGCAGATACTGTGGTTGTGGCTATCGGCCAGGGGCCGAATCCCTTGCTCCTTGAGACCATCAAAGGTCTTGCACTGAATAAGCGTGGGTACATCGTTGCTGACCCTGAGACAGGGGCGACGAGCTTGCGGGGCGTTTTCGCCGGTGGGGACATCGTAACCGGAGCAGCAACGGTTATCTCTGCCATGGGAGCAGGAAAGCGAGCTGCCCGGGCCATTGACCGCTTCTTCAAGGACCCTGACAGTTTCCCCCAGTGGAGGTGAGACGATGGAGGTGGTGGATCTCCTTGTTATTGGAGGTGGACCAGCAGGATATGCAGGAGCCCTTCGGGGTGCCCGGAAGGGCCTGAAAACTGTTCTTGTGGAAGCCCGGGACCTTGGGGGAACGTGTTTGAACCGTGGCTGCATTCCTACAAAGGCCCTGTTTAAAACCCAGGAAGTCGCCCATCTGGTGCGGCGGGCGCAGGAGTTCGGGGTTCTTGGAGAGTACCGGGGACTTGACTGGGCAAAGGTTCTTGAACGGAAAAAGCGCGTTGTTCGCCAGCTCACTGGGGGAGTTCGCTTTCTCCTTGAGAAAGCGAAGGTCGAGGTTGTTCCGGGTTTTGCTGTCTTTGCTGGAGAGCGGGTTGTGCAGGTGCTCCAGGATGGGAGAGTTACCCGGGAGTTCCAGCCCCGCTTTGTCCTCCTTGCTTCGGGTTCCCGGTCGGCATTGCTCCCTGTTCCGGGAAGTGACCTTCCGGGGGTCATCGATAGTGAAAAAGCCCTGGACCTTCCAGAACTTCCAAAGAGCCTTGTTGTTATCGGTGGTGGCGTCATTGGTATGGAAATGGCCTGCATTTTCCAGGGGTTTGGGGTGGAGGTTACGGTTATCGAAATGATGCCGAAAATCCTTCCCCCTGTGGACCGAGAGGTCACCGATCTCCTCATGCGCCTTGTGGAACGGCAGGGCATGAAGGTTCACGTGAATGCCAAGGTGACGGAAATTCGAAAGAACAACGGAAAGCTTGAAGTTGTCTACATGCGGGATGGTGCGTTGCACACCGCCTCTGGAGAATACGTCCTTGTCGCTGTGGGTCGGGTTCCCCAGGTGGAGGGCATGGGGCTTGAAAACATTGGTGTCGCCATGGAGCGCAACGCGGTGGTAACCGATGCGGCGCTCAGGACTTCCCTTCCCTGGGTGTATGCGGCAGGTGACGTGAACGGCAAACACCTCCTGGCCCATGTGGCGTACAGGGAGGCAGAAGTTGCCGTGCGGAATATCTGTGGGGAGAACGCTGCCATAGACTATCGGGTGGTGCCAAACTGCATCTTTAGCTTCCCCGAAATTGCCTCTTTAGGCCTTACCGAAGACGAGGCAAAGGAAAGGGGGTATGCAGTGCGCTGTGGTCGGTTCCCCTTCCGGGCAAACGGCAAGGCTTTGATTGAGGGGGAAATCGAGGGCTTTGTGAAGATTGTGAGCGATGCAAAAAGTGGGGAAATTCTTGGGATGCACATAATTGGTCCTTCTGCCTCGAACCTCATTGGAGAGGGTATCCTGGCCATGTGCCTTGAGAGCACACCCGAAGAGATTGCCTCGGCAATCCATCCCCATCCCACTCTCTCTGAAGCAGTGATGGAAGCAGCTGAGGCAGTCTTTGGTACCCCGCTCCATTTCATGGAAGGAGGGAGTCGCTAATGCACATCCCGGAAGACCTCCTGTACACCCCGGAACACTTCTGGGTCCGCAAGGAGAACGGTACGGCTCTCTGTGGCATTACGGATTACGCCCAGGGAGAGCTTGGGGACGTGGTGTTTGTGGAACTCCCCAAGGTCGGTGCAAAGGTCAAAAAGGGTGAACGCATTGGAGACGTGGAGTCCATAAAGACGGTGTCCAACCTCTACGCTCCGCTTTCTGGAGAGATTGTGGCGGTGAACGAGGAGCTCGCCTCAAAGCCAGAGCTTTTGAACCAGGACCCATACGGCCGGGGGTGGATTTGCCGTATTCGCTACGTGGATGCGGGTGAGTGGTCGCTGCTCCTTGATGCCTCGGCGTACCGGGAGCGCGTAAAGTAGTGTTTTCAGGAACGCTTCGGATTCTCTGGGATCCGCCCCTTTCAGGGTACGAGAACATGGCGAGGGATGAAGCGCTCTTCCTCGTTGGGGAAGTGCCGACTTTGCGCTTCTTCCTGTGGTGTGAACCAACCCTTTCCCTCGGGCGGTACCAGAGGACTGAAGAGGTTGACGTTGCTTTTCTTGAGAGAGCCGGGATTCCCTTCGTACGGCGACCAACGGGTGGACGGGCAATTCTCCACCAGGATGAGGTGACCTTTAGCCTTTTCCTTCCCAGGGGTGAGGCATCTTACTCCCATCGATTGCTCTACGCTATTGTTCGGGAGGCGCTCCAGAAATCCCTTGCCGACATTGGTATCGCGGTAGATACACCTGCTTCTCAAGCACCTTCGTTGCATTCCCCAGCGTGCTTTTCCCTTACCTTGCCCCATGAGCTTGCTGTTTCCGGGAAAAAGGTTGCTGGAGTTGCCCAGGCTCAGAGTATCCGGGGGAATCTCTTTGAAGGCTCCATTCTCTTCACCCTTGACCGGCATCTCTTTGCCTCGTGTTTCAGGGAAAGAGAAAGGGTTTTCCAGGAACTCTGCGAGGGTGCCCTTGGTCTCCGGGAAGTACGAGGTGACCTTACACGGGAAGAACTTACCGCAGCAATGGTCACCCGTTTTGGAGAACTCTTTGAGGGAACCTTTCCCGGTGCATGGGAAGAAAGGGAACTCCTGGAAGCTGAAAAGCTCCTTTGCGGAAAGTACTCTCCCCTTTCCCCTTACCACCGCAAGCGGTAAAGGACTTAAGGAGGGGACTTGTCAAAAGGTAGAGAAGTAGGTAAAATTGATAGCGAAGTGCGGGGTCGTGGTGTAGCCTGGCCTAACACGTCAGCCTGTCACGTTGAAGATCGCGGGTTCAAATCCCGTCGACCCCGCCAGAGGTGCCGAGATAGCTCAGGTGGTAGAGCGAAGGACTGAAAATCCTTGCGTCCCCAGTTCGACTCTGGGTCTCGGCACCATAATGTGGGCGAGCGGAAGTAGCTCAGGGGTAGAGCATCACCTTGCCAAGGTGGAGGCCGCGGGTTCAAATCCCGTCTTCCGCTCCATTTAGGCGGCATAGCCAAGCGGCTAAGGCAGAGGATTGCAAATCCTTCATTCCCCGGTTCGAGTCCGGGTGCCGCCTCCAGAGAGCATGAGGTGGGCGGCTAGTTCAGAGGGAGAACGCTTCCTTGACGCGGAAGAGGCCACTGGTTCGAGTCCAGTGTCGCCCACCAGGATCACAGAGCGCCACCCTGGGGGTTTGGCGCTTTTTCTTTTATTGGGGAGGAAAGCACGATGGAAAAGCGACCCGAAAACGCTCTGGCAGCGGTAACCGAGGACGGCAGGCTCGTCGACCTTGACGGT
>JBDIWL010000174.1:0-3735 GCA_039638315.1 Candidatus Caldatribacterium thermophilum
ACAAGCCCATAGATATGGTAAGGAAGGGCGAGAACCCGGTCAAAGGGAGAGCGAGGAAGCCCCCGAGTGTAGAATGTTGCCGCCGTAAACATAATAGGAGCCGTTTCTCCTGCTACTCGTCCAACAGCAAGAATAAGTCCTGTTAAGATACCAGGGAAAGCAGCAGGAAGAACAACCCTCCATACTGTGGTCCAGCGAGGGGCTCCCAGGGCGAGAGAGGCCTCTCGAAAAGAGTGAGGCACACTGCGCAAAGCCTCCTCACAAGAGGCAATGACCACAGGAAGGGACATAATACCAAGGGTGAGAGACCCAGAAACAATAGAGACGCCAAAGCCGAAGAGCTTCACAAACACCGCAAGACCAAAAAGCCCAAATACGATTGAAGGAACACCAGCAAGACAGTGAATGGCCCCCCGAATGAGCCGAACAAAAGGGCTCGGAGGGGCATACTCTACGAGGTAGAGGGCGGTGAGGACTCCAAGGGGAAGTGACACAAGGGTACTCCCCAGGACAAGATAGAGTGTTCCCACTATGGCTGGAAAAATACCACCTTCGCTCATTCCCTTTCTGGGGAAGGAAAAGAGAAATTCCAGTGTGACAACCTTACTTCCCCGGACGATGATGAAACCCACAATGACCCCAAGCGCAAGAGCAATGACCACCATTGCCAGCCCGCAGAGGACAAACCAAAACCTTTCCGATAGCTTCCTTGTTTGCAACCTCACCTCTTCCAAACCTCCCGACGGCTAAAAGACGCCACAACAAGGTCGAGAAAGAGTGTGATGAGGAAGAGAACAACCGCCACAAGGAAGAGCACCCGATAGTGCAAGCTCCCGAAGGGAGTTTCTGCCATCTCAGCAGCAATAGTAGCCGTCATAGTGCGAACGGGCTGAAAAAAAGAGGAAGGAATAAGAGTTGCGCCTCCTGCAACCATGAGAACCGTCATCGTCTCTCCAATAATTCTCCCTGCCCCAAGAATGACCGCAGCCCCAAGCCCTGAAGATGCCGCGGGAACAACAACCTCTTTTATAGTCTCCCATCGTGTCGCCCCAAGGGCAAAAGCAGCCTCCCGATAATCCCTCGGTACTGCAGAGAGAGCGTCTTCCATGACGCTTACCACAACCGGAATAGCCATAATTCCAAGGAGCAGTGAGGCAGTCAAGGCAGTGAGGCCAGTGGGCAGCTGAAAGATTTTCTGAATAGAAGGAGCAAGGAACACCACGCCGAAAAATCCATAGACCACCGAGGGAATTCCCGCAAGAATCTCAATGACAGGCTTTACAGCTTCTCGGGCCTTTCGTGGGCAAATTTCGGCAAGAAAAACTGCAGCGAGAAAACCAAGAGGTACGGCAAAGGCAAGTCCTCCCAAGGTTACAAAGAGCGACCCCACAAGAAGTGGGAGAAGGCCAAACTGAGGTGGTGACGAAACGGGATACCACCGCTTGCCAAAGAGAAATGCGAAAAAGGAAATTTGGGAAAGCGCAGGAAGCCCCTCTATAAAGAGGACGAAAATAATACCCAGAATAAAGGCTACCGACGAGAAAGCAACAGCAGAAAGCCATAAAAAAGCTCTTTCCTGTACTATCCTTCGCAGGTTCCGTTTCCTCCCTTCCCTTGTACCCCTTCAATTAAACCAATCTTCTCTGGGAAAATCAACCTCTCCTTAAGGGCATGAATCTGGCGCTTCAGGACGTTTTTCCCTATCCCGAGTTCCTCCCCAAGAATGGCAACAATCTCCTTTTCTTGCAGGCCTCGTCGCATAAGAAACTCAAGGAGTCGCTCAGATACCTGTGCCTCTTTCTTCTTCCTCTGACCCTCAACAACGATAAGGACTTCGCCACGGATGTCCCTTCCTCGGAGCCTTCCCTGAACCTCTGCCACCGTTCCTCGGAGGATCTCCTCATGGATCTTCGTAAGCTCCCGGGCAACAAGAATCCGCCGCTCTTTTCCGCCAACTTCCTGGATATCCTCAAGGGTTGCAAAAAGCCTTTTGGGCGACTCGTAGAACACCACTGCTTGAGGAAGGATAAGGACCTGTTCCAGGATAGCCCTTCTCTCTCCCCTCCTCCTGGGAAGGAACCCGACAAAGGTAAAGCCGGAAAAGGAAAACCCGGAGTACACAACTCCAAGGAGGACTGCTGATGGACCAGGGAGAACCTCAAAGGGTATACCTTCCTGGAGAAGAACGGCAACGAGTTCCATACCTGGATCCTGAATGCCGGGCATACCAGCATCAGAGACAAAAGCCACGTTCTTGCCACTCTTAACAAGCCGCAGTATTTCCTGCGTTGCCCGGGAGATGTTGTGAGAATGGTAACTCACCAGAGGTTTGTTTATCCCGTAAACATTGAGGAGCTTCAGGGTAACCCGCGTATCCTCGCAGGCAATACAATCAACACTCTGGAGTACATCAAGTGTTCGAAGGGTGATGTCTCGCAGGTTCCCAAGGGGAGTGGGGCAAAAGTATACCTTGCCCCACTCCTTTGCAAGGGAAGTCATAACCCTAACGTTCTTCCGCCCTCAAAGGTACAAAATACGTCCTTCCTCCTCGGTCAATGAGGAGGAGAACGGTATCCCCAGGACGTACCTGAGCCAAGGCATCCTCCCAATCTCCAAGAGAAGCGATTTCCTCTCTGTTCACCTCAAGGATAACATCCCCGGGACGCAACCCAGCCTCGTCTGCTGGACCTCCAGCCCGAACGCTTGTGATAACTACTCCGCGGCTCACCCTAAGACTGTATTGCTCTACGAGCTCTGGAGTAATCTCGGCAACCTCGAAACCCAGGTCTATTCTCTGTACCTCAGGTACAACGGCACCAGACTCCTTAAGCTCTCCGAGAGTTGCCTCAAGGATTATCTTTTTACCATCCCGCCAGACCTCAAGACGTACCTGGTCTCCAGGGCGATGGGAACGAATCTCCCGCTGGAGATCGCTTACCGTTGGGGTCTCCTTCTCATCAACCTTAAGGATGATATCACCCCTTCGCAAGCCAGCTCTTTCCGCGGGGCTCCCTTTTGAAACATCAGCAACAAGGGCGCCCTTGGCCTCTGAGAGGCCAAATTTTTCAGCTATTTCAGGAGTGAGGTCCTGGATGTACACCCCAAGCCAGGCCCGAACGACTTTTCCGCTTGTGATGAGTTGGTCGAGAATAGACTTTGCCATATTAATCGGGATGGCAAAACCAATGCCTTGAGCATAAGGGAGGATGGCTGTATTGATGCCTATAACTTCTCCACGAAGGTTCAAAAGTGGTCCACCACTATTGCCAGGGTTAATAGCGGCATCCGTCTGTAAGAAGTTCTCGTACTCCCTTCCTGAATCCCCTGCCGATATGGGACGACCCTTTGCGCTGAGTACTCCGACCGTGACAGTATGCGAGAGACCGTACGGATTCCCGATGGCAATGACGAACTCTCCAACTCTTGCCTTGTCAGAGTCCCCAAGAGGAATGGTTGGAAGATTCGTAGCATCAATTTTCACCACGGCAATATCGGTAAGTGGATCGGCGCCGACAACTCTTCCCTGATACTCTTTTCCGTCGATAAAGGTTACCTTAATTTCATTTGCACCACGGATAACATGCTCATTGGTGAGGATATACCCATCAGAGCGAAACACAAAACCAGTCCCAATACCCCGCTGCGGGATTTGTCGCTCAAGTTCCGGGATATCTCCAAAGAAACGCCGGAAGAAGGGGTCGTTGAAAAATGGAGCAAGCGGAGAACGAAACACGG
>JBDIWL010000175.1:0-3733 GCA_039638315.1 Candidatus Caldatribacterium thermophilum
ACAATCAAACCCCAGAGCAAGGAACGACCGCTTTGAAAGTTGCAAACCCAATGGGGAACAGATTCCTTGAGGAGACGGGAAAGACCAAGGAGGGCTTGCAGAAGGAAACGGAGAAGGAATCCAAGGAGTGTGCGACCTCCAGAGAAGACTCCCAAGAGGGGAGCAAAGAGCGCAAGGAAAAGCGTTACCTCAACGAGCGGAACAACAAGGAGATTACCCAAAAGCACCAGGGAGGTAAAGAGGAATCTATTCCCCAAAAGGATAGGGAAACCTGCCAAGGTGGCACAGAGCGTAGCATATGTAGTCCCGAGAATGTACCGCGTAACGAAAGACCTCCGTGGCCTATTCGAGGCAAGCAAAGGGACGAGAACGACAAGTCCCGCTGTCGAAGCAAAGGAGAGCTGCGCCCCGGGTACAAAAAGGAGTTCTGGTTCAAGCAGAAACATAATGAAAAACGCCGAAAGAAGCGTCCCCACAGGTGTTACGGTACGTCCTATCCTTCGTCCCAGAAGAAGGAGGCTTGCCATAAGCCAGGCACGGAGTGACGAAGCCGCAAAACCACAAAAGGCAAGGTACAAAAAAGTGAGGGGAAGCACGCCAAAAACCACAAAGCGGCGAGGGAGCAACCTTCGGAATACTGACCAGAGGAACGTCCCAAGAAGGGCTATGTGGAAACCCGAAACGCAAAAAAGGTGGTATACACCTGTTTCTCGAAAAAGAGCAACCTCTTTCACAAACTCCTCTTCCTTAATCCCAAAAAGCAGTGCTCCAAAGAGAGGTAGGGTATCCTGGAGTTCCTCCTCCCAGCGCGCAAGAAAGAGTTCTCGTTGCTTGTGAACCCACCTCAAGAGAGTAAACCAAAGACCTGAGGAGGGCATTGTGGTAACTCTTTCCACCTCAAGGTACCCGACGATTCGCTGCTTGAAGAAGAAAAAGCGCCAATCTCTGCCTCCAGGGTTCGCACACGAAGCAAAGCTCCGAAAGCGCCCTACTACCTCAACCTTTTGGAAGAGAAGGTCCGTGCCACCTTCCTCCTGCATCCGAAGCAACACCGCTGGTGAGTATAGGGGAAAGCCACGAATGCGGACGAGGAGCAATCGCTCATTTCGGGGAATGACGTATCCCTCAAGGAGAAGGTGTTTTCCTTCCTGTTGTCGAAAGAAATCCCTGGGGAGTACCAAGCTCACGGCGCAAAAGAGGACGCCAAAAATCCAAAAACCTGCAACAAAAAGAGGAAAGAATACCCGACAAGGGAACACAAGGGCCTGAAGCGCAATGATAGCACCAAAGAGGAAGAAAAAAGGCACAAAAGGTGGTCGGAAATACACTCCCGTGAGGAAGCCCAAGGTGGTGCCAAGGACAATCCAGAAAATAGGGTACTGGAGGAAGGCAAGGGAGGGAGAACTTTGTCTCCCTCCCCCCGTACTCTCCTCAGGAAACAAGGTGTCCGAAGCGCTTCTTGAAGGACTCCACATCCATGTTTGCTACCCGAGCCAGAGTAGCTACCATGTCAGGGTTTTCGAGGTCTTCCTTCTCAAGGCGAATCATGTACGAGCGAGCAACCTGGTACGCATACGAGGTGGTATCAACAGTACGAACACGGGTCCGGCCAGTAACAGGGTCCATAATCTCATCAAAGGGAATCGGGTTGAGCTTCCCACCAAGGATGCTTATCATAGCACCCTTCTTTTTCATTTCCTCGCTGTAACTTGCACTCGTGAGGTACTCCACCGCTCCGTACCCAAGGTCCCGGGTATACTCGATATCAAAGGGAATCGGAGGGGCACAGCGGAGCTCATACCCCACATCCTTTGTGACGATGGTGATTTTCTTGCCCCGTTCCTCAAAACGACGGGTGATTTCGTTTTTCAAAAGCTCCCCGAGGGGAACTTCAGCGAGGCGAACATGCCCGTGGGGATCCCGTGGCACAGATTTCCCAAGAATCTTCTCAATTTCCTCCACATCTCCAAACTTCAGAGCAACACCTTCTGCTACGATAGCAATACCATCGTCCCTTCCAAGGGCCTTACGTTTAATCATCGCTCCTTCGATAATATCGCATACATCCTCAACCCGAATTTTCCGATCTCCAAACTCCTCAGGGATAATCGTAAGGGTTGCTCCTGCTGCCTTTCCAGTCCCAAGGGCAAGATGCCCGGCCGAGCGACCCATAATAACGACAAAGTACCAGCGGTTCGTGGTCCGTGCATCTTCCATGAGATTTTTCACAATGCCTGTAGCCACCTCACGGGCAGTCTGGAAACCAAAGGTTGGCATATCCCCGGGAAGAGGGAGGTCATTGTCTATGGTTTTTGGTACATGGGCGACATAGAGATTCCCTTGCATAGCCTTAGCGACAATGCTTGCACTGAAGGCGGTATCATCTCCTCCGATGGTCACAAGGTACCCTACATTGAGCGACTCCATGACCCTTCGAACGTTTTCGACCTTGGCCTCATCAATTGTTCCACCTTTAATGAGGCTATCCCGTGCTGTGCGGAGAATAGAACCCCCCTCAAGATGAATCCGGGAAACGCGGGCGATATCAAGGGGAACAGTATGTACCGTCGGGTCAAAGGAGGAACTTGAAATCCACTTGAAACCATCGTAAATACCAACAACCTCGATACCTCTCTTACGAGCCGCAATGGTCACCGAACCAATAACTCCGTTGATGCCTGGTGCTGGACCGCCTCCAACGAGAATTGCCAGTCGTTTACCCTGCATCACCACATCCTCCCTTTTCCGTTCATTGTGCCAGTAAAGCCCTGGCTTTTGCCAGGAGATTCTCAACACTCAGACCAAGCTTCTCAAGGACAAGTTTTCCCGGGGCAGAAGCACCGAAGCGGTCAATACCAAGGACTACGCCCTCACTTCCCACGTACTTGTACCAACCAAGGGTTGCCCCAGCCTCAATGGCGATACGCTTTCGCACTCTTTTGGGAAGCACTTCCTCTTTATAGCTTTCAGGTTGCTCTTCGAAAAGCTCAAAGGAAGGCATGCTGACGACCCGCACCCGGACTCCCTCAGCGGCAAGCCTCTCATACGCTTCCAAAGCCACGTGTACCTCAGAACCCGAGGCGAGAATAAGGAGCTCTGGATCACCCTGAGAGTTGTCAGCGAGGATATACGCACCCTTGTGCAAACCCTCTGCCTTCCCATACTTATTCTGGTCGATAACGGGGACATTCTGCCTGGTGAGGATAAGGGCCACTGGACCCTTCTGCCAGGCAAGGGCTGCCTTCCAGGCCTCTCGAGTTTCGTTCGCATCGGCAGGACGGATGCACACCATATTCGGCATAACCCGAAAGCTCATAAGGTGCTCCACCGGCTGGTGTGTGGGGCCATCTTCACCAACTCCCACCGAGTCGTGAGTCCAGACGTAAATGACCCTGCAGTGGGAGAGAGCAGCAATACGAACTGCCGGACGCATGTAATCGGAGAACACAAAGAAGGTCGCCCCAAAAGGAATGAGCCCACCATGGATAGCGATACCATTGAGAATGGCCCCCATGGCGTGTTCCCGTACTCCAAAGGCGATATTCCGCCCTTCATACCCGATAGGCCCATCCACAAGGCCCTGCGTTCCAGAGGGCAAAGATGCAGGTGCCTGGAAACTCCCTTTGCCCTTGAGAACGGTATTTGTTGAAGGGTCAAGATCGGCAGAACCACCTATGAGGGAAGGAATACGATCGGCCAGAATGTTCAGGATCTTTCCGCCCACTGAACGGGT
>JBDIWL010000176.1:0-3707 GCA_039638315.1 Candidatus Caldatribacterium thermophilum
TTCCCTGCAATTTCAGCGACACAGGCTGCCTCCTCGGCGACAGGAATATCTGCCGTTCCTGCCGTAACGACTACTATTTTCCCCACCCGGGGGCGGGGTTCTCGTTCAGCAAAAATGAGCCGTGCTACAGGGTTGAAAGAGAGAAAGGGAAGGTGCGCCTTGAGGAACTCAAAGGTTTCATAGTCTGCGCGGGTGGCCACAAAATTTGGAACACGCTCAGCAAGATTTTTGAGAATAGCCAAGAGGTGTTCTCGATGCTTTCCCGGGCAGTACACAACCTCTGGAAAGCCCTTGCGGAGACCCCGGTGGTAGTCGATTTTCGCGAATCCAAGGTCCTCAAAGGGGAGTCCCTTGAGGGCTTTATACGCCTCCTGAGGCGTGATTTTTCTTTCCCAGAGTTCTTTGAGAATCCCCTCGACATCCATACGCTGCCTCATGAACACAGTCCTAAGACACATGTAGTCTGATTTTCTCTTGAGGACCGATCCCGTGCTCCAGAAGGGAGAGAGGAACGCAGAGCTTCCCAGGAAATCTTCCCCTTCTCCTGGTAGAGAACCCTCCGTTCCTCATTCACAAGGAAGACCGCCGGGGTTTCCCAAACCCCAAGTAGAGCAGGGAGTTCCGGACGGGCAAGGTAAACGGTGAACCGCCCACCAAGGGATTCTTCAACATTTCGGGCATCTCGAAAATCGCAACGGAGACATACAACATAAAGCGGAACCTTTTCCTTCGAGTCCTCAAGGTTTTTGAGGAGGTTAAAAAGATCTGTGAGGCAGGAAAAACACTCCGGAGTGAGAAAAAAAAGGAGCGATGGAGTCGCAGGGCGGAATAGAATCTCCTCACCCTTTAGTGTATAGAGTTGGAACGAGGGAATTTTTCGAACCGATGCCACGGCAGGGGAGAGGAGAGAAAAAAGCATGAAAGAAAAAATAGCGTAGAAGACGTATCGTTTCACCATAGGTCTTCCTCCTAATACATGGGAATCGGGGAAAAGACGGGACTCGTCTCCCTGGCCCAGGACGCGGTAAAGCGTTCAGATCTTCCTTTTTCGGGTTCGAGGAGAACAATATCCCAATTCCCTGCCTCAACCTCTTCGGAGAATGCCAGCTGCCTCCCATCTGGGGATACCGCAAGATGTGCCTTTGGAAGACCGTCGAAAGTAAGCCGCGTTACAGAGTGTTCCTTGAGCGACAGGGAATACACGTCATACACACCTCCCTCTTCCCCGATGAAGAAGAGTTTCTCTTGTCTTCCGAAGACTGGATAGAAAACATTGCCAGAAAAGCTCAAAGTTCGCTCTTCGCCACGCAAAACATCCCACAGAATGAGCACCCATCGATTATCCCTGAACTCAGAAAAGGCAAAGACCGGAGCGTAGAGAGAGGCAGCGATTCCCTGTATAGGATTCTTCCGCTCAAGGAGCAATCTCTGCTTCGAACCGTCAAGGTTCATTTCATAAATTCCCCTTTGACCTTTGCGTTCGGAAAGGAAAAGAATGCTTCTGTGGAAGGGAAAGAAGACCGGAAAGGCGTCGGAGAACTCGGGAAGACTCAGTCGTCGCCAGATACGGGAAGAGAAGTCCATTTGGAAAATATTCAGTACATTACCGGAGGAAAC
The DNA here is from genome assembly GCA_039638315.1 of Candidatus Caldatribacterium thermophilum. Taxonomy (GTDB): domain Bacteria; phylum Atribacterota; class Atribacteria; order Atribacterales; family Caldatribacteriaceae; genus Caldatribacterium; species Caldatribacterium thermophilum. The sequence goes on from JBDIWL010000176.1 coordinate 1,618, forward strand.
AGTTGCAAGAAGGAATTGTCCTTCCGGAGTTATACTTATGGTTTCGACCTTCCCTTCCACAGGCAGAGGAAGCAGGACCTCTTTCCCCTTCGTAAAGTCCGCAAGGACTACGGACGATTTTCCCTCCTCATGGCGCACAAAGAGGAGTTTCCACTCCTTCTCCCGACCAAGAATTCCTGGGAGCTGACGTTTCAGTCCTTCAAGAAGGAGCAACCTATCTTCGACTCTGCGAACCATCCCCAGAACTTTGCGCGGCTCTTCAAGGTCCCACACTTCGAAGCAGATGAGGTCTCCCCAATCATATCCAAGGAGTAGGTGAGCTCTTCGACCAGCAAGCGCCGCCACAAGTTCTCCCCTTTTTCTCAAACTCTCAGGTATGCGATGGACGCTGCAGAAAAGCGCATTCTCGAGAAAATCCACAAGTGGGGCGAAATATCCTCCTTCCGTCGTGTCGAGGAAAAAGACTTCCTCAGCCCATATACTCTGGGAAAGAAGAAAGGTACATGCCACGCATACCAGGGGAATGAAGAAGATCGCAAGCCGTTTCATTTCTCCTGCCTCTCCTGAATTTCCTCTGTGAGGATAGTATAATAGAAGCCGGTGAAAAGGGGAATGGGAAACTTTTCGGTTATTACCATTTCTCGGGAAACGGAAAGCCTTGGAGACGAGGTAGCATCTCGCCTTGCAAAGGTTCTGGGATATGAGCTTGTTGACCGGAACCGGTGGGTAGAACTCTTGCAGAAATTTTCCCTCCCTCCCGAACCTCCCGAAGAAGACGAGGAGCGGGAAAAATGGCTAACATCCGTCAGTTCCATTTTGGTACAAATGGCCGAGAAACGAGCTTTTGTTCTCCTTGGGAGGGGTGGGCAGAAGCTCCTTGCCCAATGTCCACGGGCCTTTCATCTTCTTGTTGTAGCTCCAGTGCCGTTGCGTGTCCATCGTATCATGAAACGGTATCGCCAGGATGAGGTTACTGCGTCCCGCATCCTCACCGAGCAGGATAGACAGAGAGAACGTTTCCTTCTCCGATACTTTGGGATTGACTGGCGTAACCCCCTGCACTACCATTTTGTGCTCAATACTGCTTTCTACGATGTAGAGGAGTCCTGTCAGCTTGTCCTTGAAGCCATGCGAAGAATTCGACCCCCCTCTGTGGGACACCAAGAATCCTTTTTCCCTGAGAACGTTGTATTCTCCCATCCTTCGGAAGAAGAGTTTGCGCGGATTCTTGATTTTTACGGAATTCGCTGGCTCTATGAACCGCGAGTATTTCCCCTTGAGTGGGATAGTGAAGGGAATGTGGTTGAAGCTTTCGCTCCTGACTTTTACCTCCCCGACTTTGACCTCTTCATAGAAATTACGACGCAGAAGCAAAAGCTTACCTGGCGTAAAAACCGAAAGATTCGCAAACTCAAGGAATTGTACCCAGGAGTGAAGATTAAAGTCATCTACGCCCGTGATTACAGGCACATTTTAAGAAAGTTCAACCTTGAGAGTACGCCATGACCGATCCTCGACTGGGTACCCGTGTCTTTACCCGAGAAGACATCCAGAAAAGGGTTTTTGAAGTAGCCCGGGAGATTGAAAGAGATTACGCCGAGAAGAGACCAGTCATTATCGTCATCCTTCGTGGTGCAGTGTACTTTGCCGTTGACCTTACTCGGGCACTTTCTATACCTTTTGACCTTGACTTTATGGCCCTTTCACCATTCCGCCCGGGGTTACGGCGAGCCGAGATTGAGAAGGATGTCGATACTGATCTCAAAGGGCGCTACGTTCTTATTCTTGAAGATATTGTTGACACAGGACTCACGTTGCACTTTCTCATACGAAATCTTGAGCGAAGGCTTCCCAAGAGCGTGCAGGTGTGCACATTCCTGAACTGTCCAGCTCGAAGAATTGTCGATGTCGAGGTGCATTACTTTTGCTTCGAGATTCCAGACATTTACGTTGTCGGGTACGGGCTTGATTTTCAGGGGGACTTCCGCAACCTCGAGGAAGTGTACGCTTTGTACGATCCCTCAGGGAGGAGTACGCAGCTTTTAAAGCAAATGGGAAAGGGACGGTGACATAGTGATGCAATTTCGAAA
>JBDIWL010000177.1:0-3684 GCA_039638315.1 Candidatus Caldatribacterium thermophilum
TTACCTGACCAAAGACGTGCAAGGCGTCCACGTCCTCTATTGGGATGGCTTTCTTTTCACCATTTTCCCGCTCGATAAGGAGTGTATTATCGCTCCTCTTTAAGATTCCACCGCTTAGAATGTAGTAAGGCTGCACGAACATCACCCAAAGCAAAATTCCAGATATGCACAGTGCCGGCAGTATGGTTTGCGTACTGCTGCAGGGGGCGTGTCTCTCTTGAGGATTTCTGCGATTTTTTGCAGAGCCTCTTCAAGTTCTGCCACCATAGCCTCGGTAAGCACAATGCGTTCCTGCCTGCGTTCCTTGGGGTAAGAGAGAAGTCCCTCCTTCTCAATACCAAGACCTTTCAGGTAGTAAAGGTAATAGGCAATCTGCATAACGCTTGCCTTGTGTAAGGCTTTGCTGTACTTGACTTCCCGTATTGTATTAGTGTCGAGAACATCAATAGCTATAAGGTCGTCTATGGTTACCCTCCTTTGCCGTTTCCTGGGATAGCTTTCTTCGTCAAGGAGTTTTCCAAGAAAGACCCGATCAGAATGCTGCTCCATGTGCAATCCCCGGTCAAAAAGCCAGAGCTTGCGCGGACAGACGAAGAAGTAATTGACCTTAACTCCAGTAATATGGAGGGCGTCAGACAATGTTACCATGCTCCTCTTTCTCCTGCTTCTTCTTGAAACCTAATTCAGGGTCGTAGTGTCCCTCAGCCACGAAAATATGTTCAAGCCAGTTCTCAAGAATCTCAAGCACCTGAGCTGCAACATTGGGAAAATGGACGGCAGGAGAAAAGGGTTCAAGCTTCGTAAATCCTGGGTGCACGGAAACAAGGTATTTTGAAAGAACGGCTTCCCTGAAAGCCAAAAAAGTAGGTCTACAACCGCAGGAATTTTCCAGGAATCGCAAAACTTCCTCCTTAAAGGCCTCAAGAGAATCCTTCGGAAGGACAGATACATCGGCAATATCCCGGAATATTCGCTGTGCTTCCACTCGTGTAGAAGAGGTGTACCCCGTATCGAGAACACGAAGGACTTTCCGGAATTCGTCAAGATATTTCTCATACTTACGTTCAACTGCTTCGTAAAAACGGAGCACCAGAGAGTACTTATCATACTCGGAAAAATCCCGTTCTCCTCTCCCAAGGACAATGTCCTTGTCTCTTCTTTGCTTCTTCTCCACAACAGGACACTCAGAAAGGTCAAGCTCGTCGAGAGAAATTCCATCCTGGACGCATTTCCGAAGTATCCAGGCGGTAATCCTGATAAGTCCCGGATCATAAGGAGATCGTTCTTCCTCCTGAAGCTGGAAGATGTACACATTGGGTCGTTCCTGAGGCAACCGGTACTGCCGACCTCCAGGGGTAACGTCCACCTTGCACTGGGGACCAATACGGCGCAGTACCCGTCCCATACGCTGAACAAGAGCATCCATCGGAGCAAGCTCGGTAAAGAGGACATCCGCATCGATGTCAAGAGATGCTTCCACAACCTGAGTAGCCACAAGGATTTTTGGGCCATCCGGTTCTTCTTTTGGATTTTTAAACTCTTCCATCAGGCGTCTTTCCTTTTCCTTACGATCTGCAAATGTGAACCGTGAATGCAGAAGCCAGATTCGTTCAGAAAGGTCACTCTCCAGATTACGAAGGGTACAATATAGCTCCTGTGCACCGGCAACTGTGTTGAGCACCACAAGAACCCGTTGTCCCCCGTCACATCTGGCTTCTTCGAGAATCAGCTTGGCAAGCGATACCCTGTCAAGATTCTCAAGAGTTGCAATACGGTGCTTGCAAAGAGCTGCAAGGCGCTCTTTTTCATGATCGTAGAGGTTGATGATGGCTCCATCCTGGAGACCGGTGCGATTGCCAATCTCCCTTCGCACAAATTCAGGAAGCGTTGCCGTCATGATGAGGAAGCGACCACCCATTGCAACCATATCCTCTGCGAATTTCACCACAATCGCCGCCGCTTTTGGGTCATAGGCTTGAACCTCATCGATAACAAGGCACGAATACGAGAACGTGGTGTATATACGCTCGTACCCAGGAGGACGCAGTGCATACGGGAAGAACTGGTCCCCTGTGGCAACAACAACTGGAAGAGAGAGTTGCCTCGAAAGGTGACGCACGTATCCGCTTTCCTCAGGAACACCTCCATCTGTCCGCTCCCGGCCCAGAAAGAAAAGATCGGCATCAGAATGCAGAAGCGCCACCTTTCCTCTACCCCAGAACCTCTCTGCCCTCTCGAAAATACTGTTTACCGCAACCCGAAGTGGCAAAGTGTAGAAAAGCTTTGTACCCCCAGACCAGAGGAAGGCGAACTCCGTTTTCCCATACCCGGTGGGAGCAAGAAGGACAAGGTTGGCCCCTATATCACCCCTCAAGAATTCGCTCTGCCAGATTTTCGCATCCCCCGCCTTTTCTCTAATTACCTCAAGGACACGAACCCAGAGCCTTTCCCTTTCAAGGTTCTCCTCCTCAATCGGGAAAAACCGCCCTTCGTCTTCACAGAACGAGGCAAAGTGATCGCATCGCTCAAGAATGCCACTAAGAAAGATGTAGTCTCTCTCCCTCTCCATGCCCCGATGCAAAGCAGCACGAACCCGTTCCGGAAAACCCGCAAGAAGATAGGGAAGGGGCACAAAATCAAGAAAGTGCAAACCATTATAAAGGCCCTCGACGAGGCTCTGGTTGAAACCGATGTACTCCTGGTATTCTGGAAGCTCATCCCTGAGATTAGCAAGAATCTTATTCCGCCATTCCTCGTCCTCAAGGAGCTTCTGGCAGAAGAGACGGAGATTGACATTGCCTGCAGCAAGGTACTCAAGGAAGTTTTCTCGAAAGTGGTGGAATGCAACCGCGGCAAGGAAAACAGGGAGTTTTTCCTCCCCTATCTCTTGCTCAAGCGCACGCAGGTTGAGGAAAAAGAGGGACGCAAGCGAGTGGGGAATCTCAAAGGAGGTATCAGAAGGCACATAGTCCTTATTCCCCAGTTTTTTTCTTTGAAAAGCCGGTTGCGCCTTGCCAAGGTCATGGCATACTGCAGCGTATCGAACAAGATCCGCACCCTTATCACGCCAGAAACGGACAAGTGGCGCTGACTCCTGAAGTTTTTGCAAAGTCTGCTGAAACTCCTCAAGGACCCGCAGTATATCCTGAACATGGTCGCGAAGACGAACGCCGCTTGACTTTGCGAAAACTTCAGACATTTCTACCCCCTCCATAGCGGGCAAAAAATACCGGAAGCCCCCTCAGGCCAAAACGTGTGTCAAAGAGAAACGTCACCTCGCGAAAACGCCCGTCATTGAGCTTTGCGAGGACGTAGTGGAAATTCCGGCTCCCATCTCGTAGCTCCCAGAATACCGGTACTCTGTACAGGAGTCCATCAATCCGGGAAAAGTCAAAGGGCACTCCCGGAGGGAGATAGGGTTCCTCAGGTACCCAGAAAAAGTGTTCAAAATCAGCATTTCGCGTAGTCACAATAAGATCCACAGGCTCGATGCTTTCGAAAACCACAAGGTCCTCAGCTCGTCCAAGATGCAGGGGATACAATCGCTTGACTGGGTTCTTTAAGTTCTCTTCAAGATACTGCAAAAAAGCAATATCCTCATGCATCAGGTACACTATGACCCTGACGTTGTTGAGGATATCGATAGTCACCGGGGCCTGGCCACCAGGATGCTCACCAAGACCC
>JBDIWL010000178.1:0-3680 GCA_039638315.1 Candidatus Caldatribacterium thermophilum
CGTTACTCAATCCCCAAAGAATGTTGCGGTCTTTGTACCAGACCACACCCACAGGGTTTCTGGAAATTCGGTTTCCCCCAAAGGTTCCCTCTGCTCCCTGGAGGAGACACAGTCCCCCAACAGTATTCTCGGCAATCTCGTTCTCCTCAAAGAAGCAGAGTGCTCCACACGTTACCCCCCAAGCGTTGCGGAAGAACCGGGAACGGCGCACAACAAGCACCGACCCCTGCTTGGCAAAAATCCCCTCTCCCCGATTACCCACGAAAATCGAATCCTCCACAGTAACCGTAGTCCCCGCCTCGGCAAGGATTCCCGCTGCTTCGTTCTCAAGAAACACGCAGCGGCGAAACACAAGAGAAGCCCCCCGAGCTGCCACCACTCCATTACCCATCCAGCTCAACTTTTCCCGGATACCTCCTCGAAAAACGCAATCTTCGAAAACAACCCGACTCTGTAAAACCACAGCAACATTACCGCTTCTTTTCCCTTGCAGGGAGAACACCACGTTCCGCACAAGGCCCTCACCCTCTCCTTCGATGCGCAGCACTTCTCCGCAACAGGAAAGCAGGGTCCCATCCGTACCTACAAAGCGAAATGGCGGGGTGAGGGTAAGCCGCTCTGTGAGGGAGTAATCCCCAGGACTCAGGAGCACTGCACCACTCCGAGGAAAAAGGGGGTTTTCCGGGAACACCGGGTGGAAGCCCACAAGGGAAGGACGCTCGCTTGTAGCCTCAAGAATGAGCTCAAGGGATTTCTCCTGCTTTCCCCACAGAAAGGTCACTGTTCCCAAGAGCACACGTTCCTTTATATCTCCCCGGAGATGGAAGGAAAACGGATACGAAGGATCTGGAGCAAGGAAAGAAGGGTACGAGAGGATGCGTGCCTTTTTGGGAACCACAAAGGTGAGTACCATTTCGCCTGGGGGAAGCGCAATTCGCTTAGTCCCTTCTTTAAGACGCACCACCACATCCATCCTCATCGACCTCGAGGAGAAATCCGTCGATCTCGAGGAAAAGACGAGAGCGCAACGCCACTGGCTCTTCCCTCTCTTTTGTGCACCATTCTCCAGAGGGAAAGAGAATACGCAACTTTCGGGTACTCCGGAAAGTGTAACATCCCTCTTTGTCGCTCCATTGCACCTCTCCAAGAACCTCCTGTGCATCCCGCCGCCCGGCAAGCATTTTCTCCACAAGGAGAAACCGGTGACCGAGAACGAGTCTCCGTTTCAGCGCGCTATATACCCCCTCACTCCTTTTCTCAAAAATCCGCAGCACAAGGGGATAGGGTGAACGTACCGGAGAACCGCAGAACGGACACCTCCTGAGGGATAGGGGAAGCCAGTACGGATACAGGAAGTACTGGGTACACCGGTGGCATCGCCAGAGTTCGAAGAAGGCAAAAAACAGAGCCCGCTCCCACTCCCGGGCAAGGGGCCGGCGCTCAGGAGCAAAAAGACCGTCAATGAAGCTCTGTTCCACAAGTTCCTGGAGGGCAGGAGAAAGGATACGGTAACTCAGAACTCCGCGCTGGAAAAGGGGTATGCCGAGCCGCTCTGGCCGATGGCGGAAATCGAAGGGGTGCTCACTGAAAAGGGCCATTTTCCCCCAGCCAAGACGCTCATCCTCTTCTGGGTCCTCGGCGTAGCACAGAAGGGGTTGCAGGGGATTCCGGAAAAGCAAGGTGTGGAAAATGAGCACCGCAAGGCTGTGCCGGTCGGTTTTCTGGCTCGGTACCGCATTCCCAGAGACAACCTCAGGAGCCATGAAAGGCATCATGCCTGCCACCTGAGGAGGGAGAAACCCAGGTACCACAAGACCATCAAGATCAATGAGCACTGCAAGGCCCTTCGCAATATCCACAAGGAAATTACTGAAGTGGAGATCCGCATGGGCACATCCTTTCCCATGGAGGGCCGCAACGGTACGAGCGATACTGTGAGCAACCTGGAGGTAGTTGAGCCAGTTGGCCCCTCTTTCCACCGCTTCCTTGAACTCCCTGGGGCTGAAGATGTAATCCACAAGCTCCCGAAAGGGAGGCCGAGGCACACGCTTTGTAACAACACCGACACGTCTCCAGCCATTAAGCTCCTGCACGAGCGCCACAGGCCAGCAGAGGAAATCGGCTTCCTCCCCGAGGTTTTTCCCCAGGGCAAGAACCCGCCGAAGCAAGGCCTCCTTCTCCTGGGGAAGGGCCTGGTCATGGTACACCTTGACCACAAAATTCCCACAGCGGCTGAAGTAGACCTCTCCCTCGCCACCCACGAAAACCGGACCTTCCACCTCAAGCCGCTTCGGCACAAAAGGAAAGGGAGAAATCGTAGTTACCCGCACCGATACACCACCACAAGGGTTCGATCGTCAAAACTCCCAGGGAGCTCATACGTACCGAGCCAGCTAACAAGACGCCGTGCCGCACGCTCAGGATTCCCCGAGGCATGAATCTCTCGAAGAAGGTCCTGGACGAAACGATCGGTCACGTCCTCTGGAGGACCATAGAGACAATCATCTGCCAAGCCATCAGTCATGAGGAAGAGGGCCTCAAGCCGATCCTTCCGGAAGTCAAAGAACCCCACTCGGCAGTGTTCTTGCCAGTCGGGTTGCGTCAATACCCCTGTTTCCCCCGGATCGCAGTCCTCCTGGACGCTTAGAAGGAGACTCTTTCCATCTTTTCGAATCCCAAGGATTGCTCCATCACCAACGTGCAGGAAAAGACCTTTTCGCTCAGCCACGTTGAGAAGGCAAAAGAGTAACGTCGTGGCAAAGTCGCTCTCTGGCCGTGCCTCTCTTTGAGCGAGATTCTGCAAAAACGCGTGCGCGTACGCCCCTCCCTCACGGAGATGCTCTGCAATGGCATCCCATGAGGGAAGTTCCGCACTACTCTCCTCCTCACGTTCTTCGAACCAGCTTAAGACTCCAACTTCATTCCACTCTGAAACAGGCTCAAAGACAGAATCCCCACAGGATACACCCTTCTGCAAGCGCAGACGACGTTTCCGGGACACAACAAAAGGAAGCTTCGTAAGGACATAGTCAGTAAAGACACTCACCGCAAAGGTGGCGCCCCAAACACCCTTCGGTGCACTGCCAACCCCATCAGCCAAGGCCACAGCAAGCCAGTCACCTTTTGAACGTACAAGGAGACTATCTTCTCGGCTTCTCCGCATTCTCCGATGGAGTCGCCCAATAACGCTTCCGCCAACAAAGGCTAAGTTCCCAAGGCGCCCAAAAACGGCAAGCCAGTCGGGATGCGTATTGAAAGAAGAAAGCACCCGGTCACCGGCAATGAACCCCTGGGGAATCCCCCGCACCCCCCTTACGGGATGTACTGGAGCACATCAGGAGGAATTGGTATTGGCATCGGAGAAGCCTCTCCCTGACCCTGGGGTCGACTCAGAGTTTTACTCACCGAACGAACGGTTTGCGAAACCCAGCGGAAAAAGGCTGCAAAAGAGGCAGTATCAGCATCCATCTTAAAGCTCGGACCAATAGCAATTTCCCGAAGCGTTGCCTCATCAATATCTGGTCCACATCCAACGGTAATGACGTTGAGGACTTTTCGCTCCTTGCGAGCGAGAAGCTCCTCCCGAGGCGTACGCCAGTCATCGGTTGGCTTGCCATCGGTAAGAATGAACACCAGGGGCTTCCAATCACCCTTCTCTCCCCCGGGAACGGCTTTCTTAA
>JBDIWL010000179.1:0-3680 GCA_039638315.1 Candidatus Caldatribacterium thermophilum
GAGAACTGGGTGAGGAGCATCGATAGCAATGCTTCTTATTCCAGCCATTGACCTCTTTGCAGGGCGGGTGGTGCGCCTCACAAAGGGGGACTACCATCGCCTTGAAATGTACCACAGCGATCCCCTCGCGGTGGCAAGGCGTTTTGAAGATGAAGGAGCGCCAATGCTCCATGTGGTGGACCTTGAGGGGGCAAAGTCGGGAAAACCGGAGAATTTCTCAAGTATTGCAAAAATTGTGCGAAACGTCCGCATTCCCGTGGAGGTGGGGGGAGGCGTAAGGACTTTAGAAACCTTTCGCCGGTACCTGGACCTTGGAGTTTCCCGCGTTGTTGTGGGGAGCGTGGCGGTAAAGGACCCCAAGACTTTTGCAGAGATGCTTGCCCTGGGGAGAGACGCCCTTGCTGTAAGCCTTGATGTCCGGGATGGGTACCTGGCGATTGCGGGGTGGCTTGAGCAGACTCCTATTGAAGCTGCAAGTTTTGCCAGGTCTCTCAAGGAGAAGGGGGTACTCCATTTCATCTTCACCGATGTTGTCCGGGATGGAACCCTTGAGGGTGTTGATAGCGAGGGTGTGCGACGTTTCATTGCGGCAAGTGGCGTTTCGGTGATTGTTGCAGGGGGTGTGCGGGACGTAGGGGATATCCAGAGCCTCAGGGATATTCCTGGGGTCCTTGGGGTTATCCTTGGGAAGGTACTCTATGCAGGAACCATGAGCTTTCGTGAGATTCTTGAAACAGTGGGAGGTTCGGGATGTTAGCTAAGCGGATTATCCCATGCCTTGATGTTAAAGAAGGCCGGGTGGTCAAGGGGGTCCATTTTGAGGACCTGCGGGATGTGGGGGATCCAGTGGAACTGGCCAAGCGCTACGAAGAAGAAGGCGCAGACGAGCTCGTTTTCCTTGATATCACCGCATCGTATGAGCAGCGGGAAATCATGATTCATGTGGCGGAAAAAGTTGCCGAAGTTCTCACCATTCCTTTCACGGTGGGTGGGGGCATTGGGAGTGTTGAGCACGTGAGCAAACTCCTCAAGGCTGGGGCAGACAAAGTCTCCATTAACACCCAGGCGGTGCTCAACCCCAACCTCATCACTGAGCTTGCCGAGCGCTTCGGGAGCCAGTGTGTGGTGGTGGCTATCGATGTGAAACGGACCTGGGACCGAATCACCTCCCGGAGTTACTGGGAGGTTTTCATCAACGGGGGGCGAACACCCACAGGGAAAGACGCCATTGCCTGGGCGCAGCAGGTGGAACGTCTGGGGGCAGGGGAAATCCTCCTCACCAGCATGGATACCGATGGGACGCAATCCGGGTACGATATAAGCCTCACAAGGAGAATTGCCGAAAAGGTGAAGATTCCAGTCATTGCCTCTGGTGGAGCGGGAAAGCTGGAGCACCTTGCTGCAGTGCTCCAGGAAGGGAAAGCTGACGCCGCTCTTGTAGCTTCTATCTTTCACTATCGTCACTATACCATTCCGGAGGCCAAGGCCTTCCTGCGGAAGCGGGGCATCCCGGTGCGGATGGAGGACTAATGGAGCTTCGTTTTGATGCTAACGGTCTCATTCCGGCGGTCATTCAGGATGTGGAAACAGGAAAGGTCCTTATGGTGGCCTATATGAATGAAGAGGCCCTCCAGAGGACCCTTGAAACAAAGACCACCTGGTTCTACAGCCGAAGCAGAAGGAAGCTCTGGAACAAGGGAGAAACAAGTGGGCACGTGCAGCACGTTGAGGGAATTTATGTGGACTGTGATAACGATTGCTTGCTCATCCAGGTGCGACAAGAGGGGGTTGCTTGCCACACGGGGTTTTTCTCCTGCTTCCACCGCAAACTCGAGGATGATACGCTGACTGAACCAGAGAATACGCATCCTCCTTACCCTCTCTTAGCCTTCCTTGGAGAACTCTTTGCCATCGTCGAAGAACGTGCCCAGAATCCTTCCCCTTCCTCGTACACGGCGAGGCTTCTTGCTGAGGGGAAGGAAAAAATCCTTCGCAAAGTCGCCGAGGAGGCAACGGAAGTCCTCCTTGCTGCCTTCGAGGACGAGGCCACACGGCGGGACCACCTTCGGTACGAAGTTGCAGACCTCCTGTACCATCTTCTTGTGCTCCTCAAGCACGAGGGCCTCACGTTTCGTGAGGTCATGGAAGAACTCAGGGGTCGGCACACAAAGGGTACTGGAAAATGAGGTGAAAGCTCTTGCGGCGTATACAGAGGTGTGCCCTCTGGATTTTCCTTCTGTGCTTTACCCTGGGTGTTGCTTGTGAAGGTTTTGCCCAGGTGACTCCTGTTGTTTGGGGGGACTTTCTCCAGTCCCTCAAGAACATCCTGGGCGTATCCCTATCCCTTCCCCCTGGAAAGAAGTCCCAGGACCCGGTGCTCCGTGTAGAGGCCGTGGAAGCCATAATCAAGGCACTTGCCTACGATGACCTCCTCTCTTTCGTGGATACGCAGAATGTTCCTTTCCGGGACCTTGAGGGTCAAAGCAGTAGGGAGCAGCGCCTTTTTATCCTTGCTGCGTCTTTAGAGCCTCCCCTCATTCGGGGAGACGTGTCTGGCAATGTCTTTCCAAGGAGGCATTTGAGCACTCAGGAGTTCATCATTATTAAGGAAACCCTGAAAAAATACGCAAAGGGAGATATTCGCTTTGAGCGACGGAAAAGCATTCACCCGAATCTTGAACTCGTGGTGAAGAAGTGGGGATTTGCGCCCCTCGAAGCACAGGTTACCCCTCAGGCTACAAGTACCCCGCAGGATACCTTTTTCCTTCAGGTTGGGGCGTACCAGGAAAGGGAACGGGCAGAGCGAGTTGCAGGGTGGCTCAGAGAGCTCGGGTACCAGGTTCGCCTCCACGAAGAGGGTGGTCTGTTCAAGGTTCGGGTTGGACCGTATGCGAGAAAGGATCTGGAAAGTGTCCGTTCTCGCCTTGAGAAACAGGGTTTCCCTTCGTATCCTGTAGCTCTTGAGAGGGGTGGTGGTACTGTTTCCCAGGGATTGCCTCCTGGTCCATTCTTCACCATAGGACTCCTCTTTGACCCGACGAATGCTCCCTTCCGCCTTGAGGTTGCTCTGGCCAAAGACCAGGTCATGGATCGGGAGCGGACAAGCGACATAGCCCGAAGGAGAAACGCCCTCTTTGCCGTAAATGCCAGCTTTTTTGCTGAAAACGGTGACCCCATAGGACTCCTCATGGTCGATGGACGGATCCTCTCTGAACCACAGAAAGGGTGGTACGCCGCTGGATTCACCGACGAGAACCACCTGGTCATTGGGGAAACCCGCCTTTCTTGTAAAGCTCTTGGTTCTCGAGGTGAAGTAGAAATCGGTGGCATCAATCGTCTCAACAACGGTAACGAGGTAACCTTCTATGACTTCTTCTTTGGGAACCGGACTCCAAAGCAGAGTGGTGTTGCTGTGCTTGTCCGAAATGGCGTGGTGGAGGAGGTTATCCTTGAGAGCCAGGGTGAGATTCCTATTCCCCGAGACGGCTTCATCCTCCTTGGACGGGGAAAGGGTGCCGAAGCACTTCGGGGTGCCTTCTTCCCTGGTGATCGCGTCCGCGTCCGAATGGCGCTCTATGCCCCGGAGAAGCAGGTTGCTGAGTGGCAGCGGGTGCGCCATGCGGTGAGTGGGGGACCACTCCTTTTCTTTGAGGGACAACCTGGTCCCTTTGGTGACTTTA
>JBDIWL010000180.1:0-3652 GCA_039638315.1 Candidatus Caldatribacterium thermophilum
AAAAGAACAGGAAGGTCTTCTTCAGGCACCGGGACTTCTCCACAACGGTCACAGTAGATAATGGGAATTGGGGCACCCCAGTACCGCTGCCGCGAGATGAGCCAGTCCCTGAGGCGATACGATACGGCCTTTCTCCCAAGACCTTTTTCCTCAAGGAAGGCGATGACTTTCGCCTTTCCCTCTTCAGAGGGAAGACCGCTGAATGGTCCAGAGTGCACCATAATACCTGGCTCGGTGTAACAACCCTCAAAGGAACCCTCAAAAGGTGCGATAACCTGCCGGATAGGTAGACCGTACTTTTTCGCAAACTGCCAGTCCCGCTCATCGTGTGCCGGAACAGCCATGACTGCACCGGTGCCGTACTCAAGGAGCACGTAATCGGCAATCCAGATGGGAACCCGCTCACCGTTGACCGGGTTCACCACCTCACGCCCGATGTACATGCCTTCCTTTTCTGAGAGGTCCGAAATACGCTCAATCTCGCTTTTTCGAGCGATACGCTCACGAAACTCCTGGACTTTCGCCTCATATGGGGTTCCTCTGACGAGCTCGTCGACGAGGGGGTGTTCGGGGGCAAGGAGGAAAAAGGTCACACCAAAAATCGTGTCTGGGCGGGTGGTAAAGACGGTGACGGTTTTCCCAAGGTCCGGGATGAGGAAGTCAATGTACGCACCCTCGCTTCTCCCAATCCAGTTCCTTTGCATCGTGAGGACCCGTTCTGGCCAGTTCCCCAAAAGCTCCATGTCCCTGAGGAGGTCCTCGGCGTACTTCGTGATTCGGAAGTACCACTGACTGAGCTTGCGGCGGACTACAGGGGTTCCACAGCGCTCACAGGCTCCATCAACAACCTGTTCATTGGCAAGCACCGTGGCACAGGAAGGACACCAGTTTACTGGTCCCTCTTTCTTATACGCCAGGCCGTGTTTGTAGAACTGGAGGAAGAACCACTGGGTGAAGCGGTAGTACTCGGGCTCACAGGTGATGACCTCTCGCCGCCAGTCATAGGAAATACCAAGACGCTTCAGGACTTCCCTCATGCGCTCGATTTTCTCGTGTGTCCAGATTGCCGGATGTATCCCGTGCTGGATGGCAGCGTTTTCCGCAGGTAACCCAAAGGCGTCAAAACCCATGGGATGCAGGACATTGTATCCCTTGCGGATGAAGTAACGAGCTACGACGTCCCCAATAACGTAGTTCTTCACGTGGCCCATGTGCGGGTCCCCGGAAGGATAAGGGAACATTTCAAGGACGTAGTACTTTTTCTTTGTTGCATCCCGCTCGCTTTCAAAAATCTTTGCCTCAGCCCAGCGTTTTTGCCACTTTTCCTCAATTGCCGCAAAATCGTACCCCTGTGCCACAGGAAACCCCCCAATAGAGAAAAAGCCCGCCCTCTACGGACGAGCTTGGATTTTCTGGTGGAGCTGACGGGATTTGAACCCGTGACCTCCTCCACGCCAAGGAGGCGCGCTCCCAACTGCGCCACAGCCCCGCTTGCACCCATATTATACCAGACTCCCGCAAAGCGTCAATGGACTGCAGAAGTTCATATCATGTGGAACACCAACAGAACCCAGCGCTCTTGTCCGCCTCTGGAGACAGAACCCCTCATGCAACTCGTTTACTTTTGAGTTACTAACTTGCGAGTAACCGAAGACAAGGGATTAGGACCCTGAACTTTTTCTTTTTCAGATTCAAAGACTCCGAGAACATACAACCCGGATAATGCGCTACAATACAATCATTGAAAGGAGGGGAGAAAATGCGCTGGAAGCCCCTTGGGGTTCTCCTAATCCTTTGTCTTGCTTTTTTCTCCTGCACCGGATGCCACAATCCTGTCTCCCAGACGTTGCCTCCCACGCCATCGGCGACCATTCAGGCACCAGGGCACCAGGACTTCATAAAATAGCGCAAGCCCGGGGCTATTCCTCCCCGGGCCTGACAACGCGCACAAGGATTTCTCCTGGTTTCACGAGTTTCAACTTCTCCCGGGCGAGCTTCTCGATGTACCAGTCCTCTTCAAGGTACTGCCGTTCCTTGGCGAGACGCTCGATTTCTGCCCGAACTTCCATCTCCTGACGGGTCAGTTCCTCAAGCTCCCGGGAAAAGCGCACGTACTCAGCGACCTTTGCGCTGAAACGAGGGGAGAAGAAAAAGAGCGCAAAGGTGAAGAGTACGATAAAGAGTACCTTGCCCCACTTTGGCTCAGGAGGAAGGGATTCGGAAAACCTCTTTCCCCCGGAATATGGCAGCATTCCCCAGTTCTTCCTCAATGCGCAAGAGTTGGTTGTACTTGGCAATACGCTCTGAGCGGCACACAGAGCCAGTCTTAATCTGCCCGGTGTTGCAGGCTACCGCAAGGTCAGCAATAGTGGTGTCCTCTGTTTCCCCTGAACGGTGGGAGATGACAGCAGTGTACCCGGCTTTCTTAGCGATTTCCACAACTTCCATGGTCTCGGTGAGAGTTCCAATCTGGTTGAGCTTGATGAGAATGGAGTTGCAGCACTTCTCCCGGATGCCCCGAAGGAGCCGCTCTTTGTTCGTCACAAAAAGGTCATCCCCCACAAGCTGTACCCGATGCCCCAGAGCAAAGGTGAGCTTCCTCCACCCTTCCCAGTCTTCCTCAGCAAGGCCATCCTCAATGGAGATAATCGGGTACTTCTCCACGAGCTCCGTATAGAACTCAATCATCTCATCGACGTTACGGCGGACACCTTCCCGTTCAAAAACGTAAATGCCATCCTTGTAGAGCTCAGACGCTGCGGTATCAAGAGCAAGGTACACGTCCTTTCCAGGCTCATACCCACTCATCTGAATGGCCTCAATGATGACCTCGATGGCCTCAACCGAAGACCGGAGATTCGGCGCAAAGCCACCCTCATCCCCCACACCAATAGAGTACCCACGCTTTTTCAGGACCTTAGCCAGGGTATGGAAAATCTCTGCACCCATGCGGAGCGCTTCGGAGAAACTCGACGCGCCACAGGGGGCAATCATGAACTCCTGAATGTCCACGCCACTGTCGGCATGCTTCCCCCCGTTGAGGATGTTCATCAAGGGCACGGGGAGTTCCCGGGCATTCACCCCACCGAGGTACCGGTAAAGAGGCAAATCCGTGTACGCTGCAGCCGCCTTGGCACAGGCAAGGGAAACACCAAGGATAGCGTTTGCTCCGAGTTTACTCTTATTCGGTGTCCCATCAAGCTCAATAAGAGTCTTATCGATGAGGGCCTGATCCAGGGCATCAAGACCGATAATCTCAGGGGCAATGATTTCGTTGACGTTCTCCACAGCCTTA
Source organism: Candidatus Caldatribacterium thermophilum (assembly GCA_039638315.1). Taxonomy (GTDB): domain Bacteria; phylum Atribacterota; class Atribacteria; order Atribacterales; family Caldatribacteriaceae; genus Caldatribacterium; species Caldatribacterium thermophilum. The sequence goes on from JBDIWL010000180.1 coordinate 3,296, forward strand.
CGAACACCTTTCCCGTGGTAGCGGCTCTTTTCCCCATCCCGGAGTTCCACCGCCTCAAAGGTCCCGGTGGAAGCCCCAGAGGGTACCGCTGCCCGTCCAAAGGCCCCAGAAGCAAGAGTCACCTCCACCTCGATGGTTGGATTCCCTCGAGAATCGAGAATTTCCCGGGCGTGTACGTCGAAAATCGTACTCACTGCGCTTCACTCCCTTCTTTCCTCGCGATTCGGATAACACTCCCTGAGGGAATTGCCTCAAGAAGGGCAAGGTCTCCCTCAATCTTTCCCACTACCTCTACCGGGCTTGCCGGACGAATCTCTTCAGGGTTCCGGCTCGCCGGGGTAGGCCCAAAAAAGAGAC
>JBDIWL010000181.1:0-3610 GCA_039638315.1 Candidatus Caldatribacterium thermophilum
CGATAATGATAGCGCAGAGACGCTGCACCGCCTCTTCAAAAACGTCATTAACCACAAGGTAATTGTAGTCTTTGATGCACTGCATCTCAAGATTGGCATTAGTCATCCGCAGGAGAATTTCATCCTCTTGGTCAGTGTTGCGCTTGCGGAGTCGCTCCTCAAGCACCCGGAGGGAAGGAGGGGCTATAAAAATGAAAATCCCGTCTGGATAACTCCTCTTCACTTGAAGCGCTCCCTGAACGTCAATCTCCAGAATAACGTCAAAACCCTCCTTCTGCCACTCCTCTATAGGACGACGGGGGGTGCCGTAGTAGTTCCCGTGAACTTTCGCCCATTCTATAAAAGCACCTGCATCTCTCATCTTCTCAAAATCCTCAGGCGTCACAAAGTAGTAGTCCACCCCATGGACTTCTCCTGGGCGGGGAGGGCGAGTCGTATAGGAAATGGAGTACTTCAACCCACCACACCGTTGCATAACCTCTTTCCGAAGCGTGCTTTTCCCTACCCCCGAAGGTCCCGAAATGACAAAGAGGAGGCCAGCCATGGTTACTCCACGTTATGCACCTGTTCCCGCATTCGTTCAAGAAGCGTCTTCATGTCCACCACAAGTGATGATACCTCGCTATCCGGCGATTTGGCCCCAATGGTATTCACTTCCCGATGCATCTCTTGAAGGAGAAACTCAAGTTCCCGCCCCACCACTCCATCCTGCTGCAGGAGATCCCGCGCCCTTGCAATGTGCGCCCGCAGCCGAACGATTTCCTCGTGGATGTCGCTACGATCCACGTAAAAGAGGACTTCCTGAAGGAGGAGAGCCTCATCCACCTTCTCCTGGGGCAAGACCTCCGTAACTCGTTTGAGGAGCTTTTCAAAGTAGTACTCCCGAATCCTTTCCGATCGTTCCTCAATACGCTGTACCTTCACCTCTGCATCGGTAAGTTGCTTTTGCAAATCTGCGCAGAGTTTTTTGCCCTCCTCCATACGGTACGCAAGGAAAGATTGTAAGGCGCTGTGGAGAATAGGAGAAAACGTCTCCCACTCTTCGAGCCAAACCCCTGTATCTTCCTGCACCTCGACAATGTCCCCTATTTCGAGGAACCACTCAACCCTTGGCTCAAAAGGAAGGGAAAGGGTGTGAGAGAGCTCTTTCAGGGCCTCAAGGTACGCTCGGGCAAGGGCGGTACGTACCGTAACCGTAAACACCCCCTCGGAGGGTTCAAAGTCTACCCGAAGCTCGACCTTCCCTCGGGACGCATACTGGCGCACCGCTCCAAGGATTTTCTCCTCCCAGAGGGAGAGTTCACGGGGAAGACGCAAGGCGACCTCGAGAAATCGATGATTGACACTTTTCACGTACACGCGATACGTACCCAGGTTGCCCTTTCCTTCCGCGTACCCGAATCCCGTCATGCTCCGCACAGGCAACGCTCCTTTACAGAGAAAAAACTTGCCACTATATTATTGGAAACAGCTTCAGGGTGTCAACGAGGAACGATGAAAACCTTAGAAGGTCTTGCCCTGCGGCGACTCGTCCAGGAAATTGAAAAGGACATCACCGGCACAAGGGTCCAGAAGATAACATTCCCCACTGACTGGGAAACAAGCCTTGACCTCTTTGGTGCTTCAAAAACGCTCGCTCTTCTTGTAAGCACCCACCCTGAGTGCAGTGCAATTGCGCTTCTCCCTTCCCCAGAGAAAGGCAACCCTCCGAAAACCCCATGGCAGAAGCTCCTCCACAAATACCTTGTGGGAGGGAAAATTGTCTCTTTCAGGCAAGTAGGCTGGGATCGGGTCATCGAGGTGGTCTTCCATAACCCAGGCCTCTGGGAAAAAGAGACGGAGTTCGTGTGCGTCCTTGAGCTCACTGGCCGTAATGCGAACCTCATCCTCACGAGAAATGACCCCCAAAGAACAATCCTTGGTGCTCTTCGAACTGTCTCTCCAGAGGAAAACCGCTTCAGGAGCATCCTTCCTGGTCTCCCCTACACTCCTCCTCCACAGCGCGAAAGACATGACCCCCTGGAGTTCTCCGGAAACCCCGTATTTCCTGAAGCCCACGACCTTGTTCAGTGGTGCATACGTAATCTCGACGGCTTTGGCCCCTTTCTCGCCGCAGCTTTCGCAGAGCTTTCCGAACGTTTTGGCAAGGAAGATGCCTTTCAGAGGATCGTGAGACCCCTTACGGGGGAATGTTCCTTCCTCGTCTTTCTCGACCATGATGACAAACCCCTTGGAGTCTTCTGGGAACACGTATCTTCTCTATCCCCCTTCTCCTCCTACCCTTTCCCCTCCCTTAACGAGGCCATGGCGTTTTTCCTTCTCACCTTCCGAGAGTACCTTCTTGAAGCCACGCAGCGAAGAATCCAAGAGAGGAAACTCAAGGAGGACCTGGAGTTCCTGAGGAGGGAGCTCCAAAAGATAGAAGACCTCCTCCCCAGGGAGGAAGAGGTGGAACTCCTGCGCCTTAAAGGGGAGCTCCTCAAGATGTTTCCTCACCTTGAGGTTCTCGAGAGAACGGAAGAGGGTATACGGGTTCGGAATCCTTTTGCTTCTTCTCCAGAAGAGATTTTCATTGCTCTTCCGCCATCTCGTTCTCTTGGCGAGACTATGCAGGAGTACTTCAAGCAGTACCGAAAAATGCAGGAACGAAGGACAAGGCTCCTCAAAGCATGGAAGGAACTCCAAGGGCGGTTCGAAAAGATGCAAAACCTCCTGACCACTTCTGAACGTCTGGAACCTCTCTCTGGAGATACCGAATTCCAGAAAACCTCAGGAGGCATCATCCGCTTCAGGACACCTTCGGGGAACGAAATATGGGTGGGGAAAAACGCTCGGGCAAACCGTGTCCTTGTACGTATCGCCTCCCGGAACGACTACTGGCTCCATGCCCGGGACTTCCCAGGCGCCCACGTCATTGTAAAAGCGTTTGCACCTGAAACCCTTGAGGAAGACATTGAGAAAGCAGCTCAAATCGCTGCGTACTTTTCTTCAGGTCACCTGGAAGGAAAAGTCGACGTGGTCTGCACCCAGGTGAAGCACCTTCGGGTTCTCCCTGCAAAGGAGGGAGGAAAGACCACGTACCGAAACGAGAAGACGCTCCGGGTTGCCCCCTCCTATCCTCAGGACCTCCAAAAGATATGAGCGATACCCTCCCGCATATCTGGGGGCAGAGCGGCCGCAAAGGTCATCCACTTTCCCGAAACTGGATGTCGAAAGGCAAGAGTAAAAGCATGGAGAGCGCAACGGGTGAAAAAACTCCGCCCTTTCTGGCTCCCATAGAGGATATCTCCAGCAATGGGAGTGCCGAGAAGGCTCAAATGAACCCGTATCTGGTGTGTTCGACCCGTCCGGGGACGCACAAGAAGGAGAGAAAATCCATCCCGAACAGCAAGAGGAACAACCTCGGTAACCGCAGATTTCCCCTCTCTCCGAACCGTCATCCGCAAGGGGTTCTTCCGGTCGCGACCCAGAGAGAGGGTAATAGTTGACGCCTCTTGCACTTCCCCCTCTACGACTGCAAGATACTCTTTGTGAACCTCCCGGTTTTTGAAAGCCCGAACAAGCTCCACATAGGCAAGGTCTGATTTTGCCACCACCATGACACCTGAAG
>JBDIWL010000182.1:0-3603 GCA_039638315.1 Candidatus Caldatribacterium thermophilum
GAGTAAGTACGGGGACAGCTACTGATTTGTCCCACTCCTATGCAGGTGACACTGCTTTCGTATACGCCCGAGCCGGAGAAAACCATCGCCCTTGCTGCTCGGGTTTGCTACAGTAAAATCTCTCCCCGGGATATTTCCCTTGAGAAGGCTCGAGCTCTCATTCGAGAGCTCTTTGCCCGGGGACACGAGTCGGTTCTGGAACACGCTTCCTTCTCTTTCCTTATCGAGGGAATGTCGAGGGTAGCGTCACACCAGTTTGTGCGGCATCGCCTTGCTTCGTATGCCCAGCAGAGCCAGCGCTATGTAGATGCAAGGCATATGGGCTTTGTGTGTCCTCCATCGATTGCTGCGCATCCTCGTGCTAAAATAGTGTTTGATGAGGTGGTTGCCCGGGCGCAAGAGGCGTACGAAGCACTCTGCAGGATGGGGATTCCAAAGGAAGACGCCCGGTACGTTCTCCCCCAGGGAGTGGAGACGAACCTTTTTGTTTCCCTGAATGCCCGGGAACTCTTGCACATTTTCCGGTTACGTCTCTGTCGCCGGGCGCAATGGGAGATTCGGGAAGTGGTTTGCAAGATGCTTGAGGCGGTGCAAGAGGTTGCGCCAGTTCTTGCTGAGCTTGCCGGCCCTCCCTGTAAGTTTGGACCGTGCCCAGAAGGGGAAAAGGGTTGTGGGAAACCATGGGGAACGCAGTAGAAAGAGAAACCTGTGATATCGGTGGACAGGCACTCATTGAGGGGGTTATGATGCGGAGTCCCCATCGTCTTGCGATGGCGGTACGCCGCCTTGATGGGACCATTGCCCTTGAGGTTCAGGAAGTGGTTCCCCTTTCTCGGCGAAACCGCTTTTTTGCCCTTCCCATAATTCGGGGGATTGTGGGTCTTGTGGAGGCTCTTGTGGTGGGACTTCGGGCGCTTTCCTACTCTGCTCAGGTGGCCTTTGACGAAGAGGCAAAGCTCAGCGGTTTCGACATCGGCGTAGCTATACTCCTTGCCCTTGGCCTTTTCGTTGGCCTCTTCATCGCCTTACCGACTTTTATGACCTCTCTTTTGGACCGCTTCCTCGCTTCGACGGTAGTGTACAATCTCGTTGAGGGTGGGATTCGGATTGGCATTTTCCTCCTCTATCTTTTGGTTATCTCCCAGATACGGGATATTCGCCGGGTCTTTGAGTACCACGGTGCAGAACACAAGGCGATCTTCGCTTTTGAGGAGGGGGAAGAACTCACCCCAGAGAACGCTATGAAATTTACTACTCGCCATCCCCGTTGCGGGACGAGCTGGCTCCTTGTGGTCATGGTGGTGAGCATCCTCATTTTCTCGCTTCTTGGACGACCTGGGATTCTCGTGCGCATTGTGAGTCGTGTACTCGTTGTGCCCCTTGTGGCTGGTCTGGCGTACGAAGCCATTAAGGTACTTTCTCGAAACCGAAGAAGCGTTCTTGCCCGTCTTGTGAGTCTTCCGGGTCTGTGGCTCCAGTACTTTACGACCCGTGAACCGGATTACGCGCAGCTTGAGGTTGCCTTTGCCGCCCTTCGGGGAAGCCTGGGAGAGGATGTTGCTCCATGTGGCGAGAAAAGGTAAAAGCCATTGTTGCCCAGTACCAGGAACTCACAGAGAAGATGGCGCATCCTGAGGTCATTCAGGACCTTTCCCGGTACCGGAGTTACGCCCAGACCATCGCTGAGATTGAGCCAATTGTGGAAAAGTACGAGGAGTACGAACGGGTCGAGCGAGAGCTTGAAGAGGACCGGATGCTCCTCCGGACAGAGCGCGACCCGGAGCTCCGGGAACTCCTGGAAGAGGAGATTGCACGCCTGCGGGAGCGCCACGCACAGCTTGAAGAAGAGTTGAAGCTCATGCTCCTTCCCAAGGATCCCCGGGACGAAAAGAACACCCTGGTGGAGATTCGGGCTGGAACCGGTGGGGATGAGGCAGCGCTTTTTGTGGCTGACCTCTTCCGGATGTACACCCGCTTTGCTGAACGCCATGGCTTCCGCGTTGAGGTCATGGACGCAAGTCCCACGGAGCTTGGAGGGTTCAAGGAAATCATTTTCGCTGTGGAGGGTAAGGGAGCATACAGTAAGTTCAAATTTGAAAGTGGTGTGCATCGGGTGCAGCGTGTCCCGGTGACAGAAGCAAGTGGTCGTATTCACACCTCTACGGCTACAGTAGCGGTGCTTCCGGAAGCCGACGAGGTGGAGGTTGTTATCCGCCCTGAGGATATCCGGGTGGAAATCTTCCGGGCTTCTGGTCCTGGGGGGCAACATGTGAACACAACGGACTCTGCTGTCCGGATTACCCACCTTCCCACCGGAATTGTGGTGACCTGCCAGGATGAACGGTCTCAGCACAAAAATAAGGCCAAGGCGCTCCGTATTCTGCGGGCCCGGCTCTTGGAGCTTGAGCAGCGGGCGCAGAAGGAAGCCATCGATCGGGAACGGCGGGCGCAGATTGGTACTGGCGAGCGGAGTGAACGTATCCGTACCTACAACTTCCCCCAGAACCGGGTTACTGACCATCGTATCAACCTCACCCTGTATCGCCTGGAGTCGATTCTTGATGGCGACCTCGACGAAATTATCGAAGCCCTCGCCGCTGAAGAGCGGGCAAGGCTCCTTGAGAAGGTCAGCTGAGGTGACTGTGCGGAAACTCTTTGAGAAAGCGGTGCGCGTGTTCCGGGAGGGCGGCATTCCTTCCCCAACCCGTGAAGCGCGCCTTCTTCTTGGGAAGCTTCTTGGAACGGCTCCTTCCCGGGTATACCTTTTCTGGGACCGTAAGGTTTCTGAGAGGGAAGAAGGAGTCTTCGAGGAACTCGTGCGCGAACGTCTCCTGGGTGTTCCGCTCCAGTACGTCCTTGGGGAGTGGGAGTTCTTTTCGCTCCCTTTCCGGATGCGGCGGGGTGTGTTCATCCCGCGGGTGGACACGGAAGCCTGGGTGGAAGAGGCGATACTCCTTCTGCACTTCCTCTCCGGAAAGAGGGAAAGGCTTGTTGTGGGAGATATCTGCTGTGGGAGTGGTGTCATAGGGCTTTCCTGCGCCTTCTTTGTCCCTGCGCTTTCCCTCTTTGGGGTGGATATCTCTGAGGAAGCGGTGGCTCTGGCAGAGGAGAACGCAAAACTCCTTGGCCTTGCGGAGCGAGCACGCTTTTTCGTAGGGGACCTCTTTGCTCCCTTTGCGGAACAGGAAGTGACGTTTGACGTCATTCTTGCCAACCCTCCGTATGTTGCTGAGGGAGACTGGGAGAAGCTCAGTGCGGAGATTCGTCTCCACGAGCCAAAGGAGGCCCTTCTTGGAGGCAAAGATGGCCTTGAGGTCATCCGGAGGATTCTTGCTGAGGCTCCTTTGTTCCTGCGAGATGGGGGGTTTCTCTTTGTGGAGCACGATCCTGCTCAGAGGGAAGCGGTTGCTGCCCTTGGGGCACGCTCTGGACTTACTTACGTTCGGGAAATCCGCGACTATACGGGAAGCGTGCGGGCGAGTCTTTTCCAGATGAGGAGGGAAAACGGTGCGGATTCTCATTGGCTGTGACCATGCAGGTTTTAGACTCAAAGAAGACTTGAAGGCGTATATTGCCTCTTTGGGGCATGAAGTGGAAGACTAC
>JBDIWL010000183.1:0-3599 GCA_039638315.1 Candidatus Caldatribacterium thermophilum
GCCCAGGGTCCTGCGTTTCCCAAGAGGTGAGGGGAGGACGTTTGCCCGGCTCCTTGAGGGTCTTTTGAAGAACCTGCGGGAGATTATCCCCAAAGCCTTCTCAAGTGATGAGTACAAGAACCAGAGGCAGATTCTCATGGATGAGCACCAGAAAAGGCACCGCCAGATCCTCCAGGAGCTTGAGCGGGAAGCGCTTGCGGAAGGTTTTGCCTTCCGCATGACCTCCATGGGTCCTATTCTTGTGCCGCTTTACGAGGGGAAGCCCATGACCCAGGAGCAGTACCTCACCCTCACGGATTTGGAGAAAGAACTCATTGAAAGTCGCCGCCAGAAGCTTTTGAACCGTATTAATGAGGTCTTTGAGCGAATTCACCAGCTTGAGATGGAGCTCAAAAACCGCATTGCCGAGCTCGACACGCGGATTGCCGATTTCACCATCACACCGCTTTTTAAGGAACTCTTTGACCGGTACGCCGATGTTCCGGAGGTCACCGAGTTCCTTTCGGCCCTCAAGCAGTTCACCCTTTCGTACCTCCACATTTTCCGGGACTCCCAGGAAGCCCCAGCACAGCCCCAGTACCTCATCCCGTACCAGCGCTTCCAGGACCCCTTCTTGCCCTTCAAGGTGAACGTTTTCGTAGACAATTCGGCCACCGATACCCCTCCGGTGATTCTTGAGACCCATCCCACCTGGACGAATCTCTTTGGGCGTATTGAGCGGCGAGCCCTCATGGGGACGTACTTCAGTGACCACACCATGCTCAAGGCGGGGTCGCTCCACCAGGCCAATGGTGGCTACGTCATCATGTACTTTCGGGACCTCATCGTGAACCCCGGGGTTTGGGAAGGACTGAAGCGGGTCCTCAAAAACCGGGAGATTCGCATGGAGGACCCCTTCGAGCACTTTGGTCTTATTGCCCCTCAGGGGTTGCGACCGGATCCTTTGCCCTTTGATGCCAAGGTCATCCTCATTGGGGATGAGTACGTGTACCGGATTCTCACCCTCTTTGATGAGGACTTCCGGGACCTTTTCAAGGTCAAGGTGGAGTTTGACTACGAGGTCCGCAAGGATGCGGGTATTGTGAACTCCTTTGCTGCCTTTGTGCGGCGTATCTGCCGTGAGGAGGGACTTTTGCCCTTTGACTGCAGTGGAGTGGCCAAGCTCCTGGAGTACGCTTCTCGCCTGGTGTCCCACAAGGAGAAGCTGAGCACCCGCTTTGGGTTTTTGCGGGATATTCTCTGTGAGGCCGATTTCTGGGCACGGCAGGACAAGGCAGACCGTGTGTACGACCGCCACGTGGTGCAAGCTGTGGAATCCCGGAGGAAGCGTTTGAGCCTCCTTGCGGAAAAAATCGACGAGTTCATTAGAGAGGACGTTCTCCTCATCGATACGGAAGGCGCTGTGGTGGGCCAGGTCAATGGCCTTGCCGTATACGACCTTGGGGACTTCAGCTTCGGCAGACCTTCCCGCATCACTGCCCGGACGTACCTTGGGCGGCAGGGTGTCGTGAATATTGAGCGAGAATCGCGCTTGAGCGGCCGCATCCACGACAAAGGCGTCCTCATCATGAGCGGGTACCTGGGGTACCGCTACGCCCAGGATAAGCCCCTCTCCATTTCGGCCAGCATCTGCTTTGAGCAGTCCTATGAAGGTGTTGAAGGGGATAGCGCCTCCCTTGCTGAAACTTGCGCCATTCTCTCTGACCTTGCCGGGGTGCCCCTTCGCCAGGACATTGCGGTCACCGGTTCCATCAACCAGAAGGGTGAGGTCCAGGCGGTTGGGGGTGTGAACCAGAAGATTGAAGGCTTCTTCCGGGCCTGTAAGATAAAAGGGTTCACCGGGACACAGGGGGTCATCATCCCAAAGAGCAACGTCCAGAACCTCATGCTTGATGAAGAGGTTGTCCAGGCGGTTCAGGAAGGGAAATTCCACATCTACGCAGTGTCCTCAGTTGATGAGGCCATGGAGATTCTCACCGGTATCCCGGCAGGGAAACGGAAGGAAGACGGAACTTTCGAGGAGGGGACAATCAACGACCTTGTGGATCGGAAGCTCCGCAAAGCCTTAGAGCTCTTGCAGCGTCTTGAGGAGAAGAGAGAGGAAAAGCCTAAAGAGGAGCCACCAGAGAACGAGAACACCAGGTAGTCTATGCCCTTTCTTCTGAGTAGAGACGTTGCCTCGTACATAAAGGACCCGAAGCTCCGTGAGGACCTCAAGTTCGTCACCTTAGGCATTCTCTTTGGTATTGTCTTTGTCAACGTTACCACCGGTGCCCCTGTTGCCGGCTTTGCCCGGGTTCTTGGGTTTGGGGATTTCCTCTATGCGGTCCTCCTTGCTCTGCCAGTCCTTGGTGGAGCTTTCCAGATTTTCGCCTCCTTTGTCCTTGAACAAACGGGGAAGCGGAAGCTTGCCTTTCTCCTTGGGGGTTTGGCGAATCGTGTTCCCTGGCTGTTTGTGGGGCTTCTCCCTCTTTTTGTGGGGAACACGAGGGCGCTCCTTGGTCCCTTTGTGGCGCTTCTTTGCACCACCGCGGTGGGTGGGGCTTTCCTTGCGGTGAGCTTCATGTCCTGGGTGGCCGACCTTGTGCCCCTGGAACTCCGGGGGCGGTTCTTTGGGCACCGGAGCCTCCTTGGGACGGTGGCCTCCCTGGTGAGTGGCCTCTGCATCGGGTGGTTCCTCGATGTCTTCAGGAGTGTCACAGGGTTTTCCGTTATCCTTGTTGCGGCAGCGCTCCTTGGGGTTGGCGATATCCTCTGCTTTCTCCGGGTGCAGGACCCTCCTATGGAACGGGATGTGGAGTTTCGGGGGAACATCGTTCGCTTCTTTCGGGAAGTACTCCGACACCCAACCTTTTCCCGGTTCCTCCTTTTTGCCGTTTTCTGGTACTTTGCCTTTAACGTTGCCTCGCCCTTTTTCAACCTCTACATGATTCGAGACCTCCACATGGGCTTTTTCCAGATTGCCCTCTATGTCCAGGCAGTGGCTAACTGCACGACGCTTTTTTCCATTCGCCTTTTTGGTCGTCTCACCGATCGCTTCGGCAACGTCCCCATAACCTTTGTGGCGACTTCGGTTGCTTCGTTTTTGCCAGTCCTCTGGTGCCTGACGAATGAGGCGAACTGGCGGGGTATTGTTCTCACTATCCAGATTCTTGCAGGCATTTTCTGGCCGGCCATTGACCTTACGGTGAATAACCTCGCCCTCAAGCTCTCGCCAGACCTGCATCGTTCCTTCTACATTGCGGTGTTCAACCTTTTCCTTGGGGTTTTTGGAAATGCCCTGGGGTACCTTGTGGGTGGAGCCATTCTTGAGTCCATAGCGCCATACCTTGCGCAGAGCGTAAGGAGTCTTGGCATTCGATTTTCCCCGTACTTTGTCGTTTTCCTCCTCTCTACAGCGCTTCGAGCTGTTGCGGCCTTCGTGCTCCTTCCGAAAATTCGTGAGGAAAATGCCCTCTCGGTGCAGGAAATGTACGCCCTTGCCTCTAAAGTTCTGCGGAAAAGCGCCGATTAGAGTATAAAGAAAGAAAAGGAGAGGGGAGAGGTGTATGCGCAGAAGTCTTCAGGGGAAGCTCATGCTGTGGTTTTTCGTTTTTTCC
>JBDIWL010000184.1:0-3543 GCA_039638315.1 Candidatus Caldatribacterium thermophilum
TCGCAGGCTCTTTCGGGATGAGGCATCATGCCCATAACCCGAAAGTCAGGGGAAGCAATGCCAGCAATGTTTTCAACTGAACCATTGGGATTGTACACCTCGTCAAGTTCTCCCTTGGGTCCACAGTACCGGAAGAGAATCTGTCCCCTCTCCGTGAGGGTTTTGCATTCTTCCCGGGGTAGGAAGAAATTTCCCTGGTAGTGGGCAATGGGGATACGCAACACTTCCCCGGGAGTACAGAGGCAGGTAAAGGGGGTATTCACGTTTTCCACGCGAAGGTGCACATACCGGCAGATGAATCGCCCACTACGGTTTGGCAAAAGAGCTCCTGGAAGGAGGCCACTTTCAAGGAGGATCTGGAATCCGTTGCAGATGCCAAGGACTATACCTCCTTGGAGCACAAACTCCCGGATAGCCTCCATAATGGGGGAAAACCGAGCAATAGCACCCGTACGGAGATAATCTCCGTAACTGAAGCCTCCGGGGAGTATGATACAATCACATCCCCGGAGGTTCCTATCCCCGTGCCAGAGGAACACTACATCTTGCTTGAGAACGTTCTTCAAAGCATAGAAACAATCGTAATCGCAATTCGACCCCGGAAAAACAACAACGCCGAAACGCATCAGTAGGACTCCTCAACCTCGAAAGTGTACTGTTCAATCACTGGGTTCGCAAGGAGTTGCTCACACATTTCCTGTACCCGCTGTTTTGCTTCCTCCCTTGTTGCAGCCTCAAGAACCACTTTGAAGTACTTCCCTGTCTCTACTTCCTCAACTTCCCGATACGAAAGGGTGTGCAGGGCATTTTTAATCGTCATACCCTGAGGATCAAAAACTCCTGGTTTTAGCGTAACGACGATTTTGCCACAGTACTTCATCCATTCTCCTCCCTACTCATAGCGAATCTCCTCTCGCTTTCCAGAGGCTGCAGACCGCAAGATAGCATCACAAATAACAGCGCAACGATATCCATCCTCAAAAGTAGCCCCATACGGAGCAATTTCCTTCCCTTTCACTATGGCTTCAAGAAAGTGTGCGATGGCGTGTACAAAGGTATGTTCCCAGCCAATAATGTGTCCGTGGGGCCACCAATTTTCCCAGAAAGGATGGTAACTCTCCGTTACAAGGATGTTGTGGAAACCCTGGAGGACCCTTGGCTCTTCGCCAACACGGTACACCTCAAGCTCATTGAGGCGTTCAAGGTTAAACACAATGGTTCCCTTGGAACCGTTAATTTCGATAACCTGATGGTTCTTTCGTCCCGCACAGAAACGAGACGCCTCAAGAGTCCCTATAGCTCCATTGGAAAACTCAACGATCGCGGCGAAAGCATCATCCACAGTCACTGGAACCTTCTTAGAGGGGTCATCCGGAGCAGGACGTTCCTTGATAAAGGTTCGAGTCACAGCACTCACCGCGGCAATTTCTCCCACGAGGAACCGGGCAAGGTCAATGATGTGGGAGCCAAGATCTCCCAAGGCCCCAGAACCAGCAACGTTTCTGTCTAATCGCCATACCGCGGGGAAATTCGGGTCCATAATCCATTCCTGAAGGTAACGTGCCCGGAAGTGGTAAATCTCACCAAGCTCGCCTGAAGCAATGAGGTCTCGAGCAAGGCGAAGTGCAGGTACGAAGCGGTAGTTGAAACAAACCATAGCCTTGGCTTGAGAATGCTTTGCCGCTTCCCACATGACTTTGGCTTCCTCAGCAGTTCCAGCAAGGGGTTTTTCGCAGAAGACGTGTTTCCCCGCCTTGAGAGCTGCAACCGAAGGCTCAAGGTGCAGAGAATTCGGTCCGCCATTATCGAGGATCTGCACCTCGGGGTCCTGGATCATCTCCCGCCAATCGGTGTAGTACTTTTTGTAACCGTAGCGAATCATAGCCTCCCTAACGGCAGCTTCGTTTCTTCCACAGATGGCAACAAGCTTCGGAATAGCTACCGGAGGCCAGAAGATGTATGGATACTTCTTGTAAGCGTTAGTGTGGGCCTTTCCCATGAAGGCATACCCAAGCATTCCAACACCAATCTCTGGAATCGTACCCCCAACACCCTTGACTTCTCCCATAGCCACAAAACCAACCTTTTCAGCCATCTTCGCTCCCCCTCTCCCTGTAAGGGTTGATTTCCCCAAGGAGTTGCATAATTCTGTCTGCTATAGTTCTGATGGCCTCCTCCTCGAATTCTGAAAGATCCACAATGAGAGATACAGTGATGAAATCGAGGTCCTTTCCGACACTCGGAAGGGCGATGCGATGTAGCCCTTCTTCCTGGAGCCTTTTCTTGAGGTAGGTAGCCATGGCAAGGGCCTGTTTTGGCAACAGGGCGTATCTTGCTGGATCCTCGTCGGCAAGGACAAATCCGACTTCCGCAACATCACCGCGCACCCGAATAAGGGCAAATTCCCCAAAAGGGTACCGATCCTCAATATACAGCCGAAAAATCCTTCCCTTAGGTACAGAAATACTCTCCACTCCCACGAGTATTATAGCACCGTACGCGCACAAGAAGCTCGATTTCCACAGGAGCCCCAAGAGGAAGTTCCTGTACCCCTACTGCACAGCGAACGTGCTTTCCCTTTTCCCCAAAGAGGTCCAGAAGGAGTTCAGAAGCACCGTTGAGAACCTGGGCTTGCTCTGTAAACCCCTCCCCTGAGGCCACAAATCCCACAAGGCGTACCACTTGTTCTACGGTATCAAGTGTTCCAGCAATGTATTCCACAACGCTCAGGCAATTCAGCACGCAAAGTTTTGCCGCTTCGTAACCTTCTGCAACACCAAGATGTACTCCGAGCTTTCCCTTGTAGCGGAGTTCTCCTCCTACAGAAGGAAGCTGCCCCGAGGTCCAGATGAACTCTCCTATGCGAAGACCAGGAACATAGGCACCGCGCGGTTGCGGGGGTGGAGGAAGTTCAAGGCCAAGCTGTGTGAGTCGCTTTCTTACCTCCATGTTCTGACCTCCTTTCCCGTATAATATCCTAAGCACATGTGGAAAGGGAAGGTGCTCCATGACCTGGGAGGAGACTTTAAAAGCCTTAGCTACTCAGTGTGGTATAGCTACAGGATACTGGAGTATCCAAGGAAAATACATCCAGGTACCTCAAGAGACCCTCGTAGTGTGCCTTGAGGCTATGGGGTTTGAAGACTTTTCCTTGGAGGGATTGCGCAGAAGCCTTGAAGAGGAAAAGAGAAGGAAGCAGAGACGTGCCTTTTTGGTACACATCCTGAGAAAGCACCGAAAAAGACTTCGCCTACCCCCTGACATTGGAGAGGGAGAGGCCTTTGTACACGATGAAGAGGGGAGAATTCTTTCTTCCTTTCCCTTTTCACCTCCAACCCTTGAGGTTACACTTCCGGAAGGAGCTTCCTGGGGGTACTACACCCTTACACTTATCCCCAAAAGGGCCCAAGAGGTATCTTCCCTTCTCATTTTTTCGCCCTGCGAAGCGTACCTTGAGGACAGCAAAATCTGGGGAGTTCATGGAGCCCTATTTGCCCTGACTACCGAGCGAAGCCAGGGTATCGGCGATCTCAAAGACCTTGA
>JBDIWL010000185.1:0-3541 GCA_039638315.1 Candidatus Caldatribacterium thermophilum
TTCTGAGTTTCCAGGTGAAAACTTACGATTTCGACATCTGGCGGCGGGGGTACTTGAGTTCTGACGAGTTCTGGAAGAAGCGAGTCCTCAGGTACGTTTATAATATACGGAAGAGAGAAGAGGTGAAGGACGTCAAGGGATTTTACGCTGAGAAGTTCGGTGTGGTCTTCTGAGGAGAGTGAGGTGGGTGCGCAAGATTTTTGCAAAATTCACTCCCTCGGATTTCCGGTTCCTTGCGGAGACCCTGTGCCGGAGAGGGGAAGAGACGGCTTTCTTATCCCTCGTGACCCAGGACCACGACGCCCTCAACGCTTTGCTTGAGAACGACCTCCTCTTTGACCGGGTTGCCCAGGACACAAGCCTTTTCGTCCAGGTGAGTCCCTATCTCTACTTTGAACTCCTCCTTCGGCGGGCCATTCGGGATATTGAGCGGGAATCGTACACCCTGGAGCGGATTGGGTACCGCACGGTCGTTCCAGTGTTTGATGGGAAAAAGGTCCTTGAGGTCCTTGCCCGGGATGCCCTCCGGGACTACCTTGTGGAGCTCCTTGTGTCCTTTATCCGCATCAACAATATCACCGTGTACATCCGGCGGGGTCGGGGTGTGTACTTTAAGAAAACCCTTTCTGACTTCGACCTTGAGCTTTTGGCTGAGCTCAGCGAACGGGTGGATGAGCCGTACCGCTTCATCTTCCTCAAGCGGGCAGGAGACATCGCCCTCTTTGTGAGCGGCATTTTCCCCGAGCAGCTCTTTGGGGAGCTCCACGCCTCCTTTGCGAAGCGGACCTGGCTTCGGCATTTCAAGGGACGGGGTGAGGAACTCGAGGAGAGGGGTATAGAGCTCTACCGGAAGGCCAGTGAAAGCGCTGTGGCCAAAGAGTACGAGCTTGACACGCTCCTCTCGTATATTGCTGAGAACTTCCGCTTCACGAAGAAACCCCTGAACGTCATGACCGACCGGTACCTGACCTTCCGCAAGTACAACATCTTTGAAGCCCTCTTCAACTGAGGCTACAGGCTCCAGCGCCCCCCAATTTTCCGGAAAAGGGGCGAAACTGCTTCTTCTTTCAGGAAGGCCATCTCAGGGAAGACCTCTAAGGCCCTGGGGAAGAGGCCGTGGAGATAGGCGATGAGGATGCCGTAGTTTGTTATCGGCACTCCGGCTTTTGCAGCCTCCTCGATGCGGTAGAGCATCTCCTTGGGGTTAATCATGCACCCCCCACAGTGGATGATGAGGCTATAGTCCCGGAGGGGCACAGAAACTGAAGGACCGGCGACGACCTCAAAGAGCACCTCAAAGCCCAGGTACTGCCTGAGCCAGCGGGGGATTTTCACCCGGCCGATATCGTCGGGGAGCGGATGGTGGGTGCACGCTTCAAGGATGAGTACCCGATCCCCGGGTCGTAAACGTTCCACGGCTTGTACCCCTTCGACAAAGGTCCGAAGGTCCCCCTTGTGGCGGGCAAAGAGAATGGAAAAGCTCGTTATGGGGACCGAGGGGGGTACGGCTC
Organism: Candidatus Caldatribacterium thermophilum; assembly: GCA_039638315.1. Lineage (GTDB taxonomy): Bacteria > Atribacterota > Atribacteria > Atribacterales > Caldatribacteriaceae > Caldatribacterium > Caldatribacterium thermophilum. The sequence continues at coordinate 1,512 of JBDIWL010000185.1, forward strand.
CGGCGACTTTGTGGAAGACCTGAGAGTCGGTCACCACAAGGCGAGGCGGAGTTTTCAGACGCTCCAGAGCCTCGCTGAGTTCCCGCTCCTTCACGACAAGACTCACAGCATCGGCATCAAGGATTTCCCGGATGGTCTGTACCTGGGGGAGGATGAGGCGCCCTTTTGGTGCCCCAAGGTCTATGGGGACCACAAGGACAACGAGGTCTCCCGGATGGAGGAGGTCCCGAATGAGGGGTTTCTCCTGGATGCCCCTCTGGAGGAGGCCGATGAGGGTGGTTTTGAGCTCCAGAATACCCTCGCCAGTTTTGGCGCTTGTGGGGAAGACGGGAATGTTGAAGTCCTGGGGGAGCGGTGGGGGCGTGTGTCCTTCGTCGATTTTATTGGCCACCCCAAGCACCAGAACTCCCCGTTCCTTAAGGAGGGTAAGGATTTCCCGCTCCAGAGAAAAGTCCGTTTTCCCGTCAAAGACAAGGAGGGCTACGTCGCAGCGCCGGAGAATTTCTAAGGACTTTTGCTTGCGGAGTTCCCCAAGGAATCCCTCATCGTCAAGTCCTGCGGTGTCAATGAGCACCACCGGACCAAAGGGCAAAAGCTCAATGGGCTTAAAGACTGGGTCCGTGGTCGTTCCAGGGACATCGGAAACAATAGCCACTTCCTGACCCACAAGGGCGTTGATGAGGGAGGATTTCCCCACGTTCCGCCGCCCAAAGATGCCGATATGGGGTCGAAGGCTACGGGGTGTTCCCTGCATCGCTTCTTCTCACTTTCCCAAGACCTGGTATTCCAGGTTTTGATAACTCTGTGGGGTCAAGAATTATTTCCAGTTCCTCGGGGGTGAAGAGCTTCCTCTCAAGGAGCATTTCCCGTAAGTCCTTTCCCGTTTCCAGGCACTCCCGGACGAGTTCTCCGGTCACCTCATGCCCCAGGTACGGGACAAGGCATGTGGCGAAGGCAAAGCTCTTCTCAAGGAGTTCCCGGCACCGTTTGGTGTTCGCCTGGATGTGAGGAATGTAGCGTTCGGCAAGAACGGTGCAGGCTACCTTGAGTTCCCCAATCATGGTGAGGAGAAAATACGCCACAAAGGGCAAAAGGTGGTTGAGTTCAAGTTGCCCGCTTGAGGCAGCAAAGGAGAGGGCAAGGTCTTTCCCAAAGACGTCCAGGGCAAGGCCTTCAACGTACTCGCAGAGTACCGGGTTCACCTTGCCGGGCATGATGGAGGAACCTTCCTGAAGGGGTGGGAGGAGGATTTCCCCGATTCCGGCCCGCGGTCCCATGGCGAGGAGCCGAAGGTCGTTGGTCATCTTCCGAAGGTTGACGGCAAGAGTCCGGAGGAGCCCTGAGACTTCGGCGAAGACATCAAGGTTCTGGGTGTTCTCGAAAGTATTCATGGCCTTCGCTACAGGAAGACCAGTCACCTCGTTGAGGTAGGCAATGGCCCGGGCAATGTAGCGGGGATGGGCGTTGAGCCCTGTACCCACGGCCGTCCCACCAAGGTTCACCTCTTTCAGGCGTTCCTTCACCTTCCAGAGGCGCCAGCGGTCCCTTCCTATGGCCTCCGCCCAGGCGCCAAATTCCATTCCCAGAGTCACCGGGACAGCGTCCTGGAGTTCTGTTCGCCCAACCTTGAGGACAGAGGCGAATTCCTTCTCCTTCTTCTGCAGGGCGTCCTGGAGTTTCACGATAGCCGTTTCAAGCTCGGCAAGTTCCCACAGGGCTGCCACCCGGAGTGCGGTGGGGAAGACGTCGTTCGTGGACTGGCTGAGGTTCACCGTGTCAAAGGGGTTCACGATATCGTAGCGGCCCTTTTCGTACCCCAGGATTTCGAGGGCGCGATTCGCGATGACCTCATTCACGTTCATGTTGAGGGAAGTGCCCGCTCCCCCCTGGAAGAGGGGAACGACGATTTCCCCGTCCCATTTCCCTTCCATACCCTCCTCACAAGCCTGGAGCACCGCTTTGGCCACTGGTTCCTCAAGGAGGCCAATGTCACGGTTTGCTGCTGCACAGGCCCATTTCACGGCGAAGAA
>JBDIWL010000186.1:0-3539 GCA_039638315.1 Candidatus Caldatribacterium thermophilum
CTCCATGGTGAGTTCCTCAAGTTTTCGGGTTTTCTCTTCGAGTTCTCTCACGTACTGGCGGAGCCGCACATGGGTCTTCACCCGGGCAAGGAGCTCCTGAGGATGGATGGGTTTGGCAAGGTAGTCGTTCCCCCCAACCTCAAAGCTTTTCACCCGAGCATCCTGTGTTTCGAGGGCGGTGAGGAAAATCACCGGGAGGTGGGCGAATTCAGGATGCATCCGGAGTTTGCGGCACAGGGTGAACCCATCTGTGTCGGGGAGCACGACGTCAAGGAGCACCGCATCGGCGCACTCGAGCTCCTTACAGGAGAAGAGCGACTGCCCGTCGGAAAGAGCTATCACCGAGAACCCCTCTTGTTCCAGGATATCCCGGACGAGGTACCGGATGAACTGAGAGTCGTCGACCACGATGACTGTTCCTGTGGTCTGCCTATCCATGCATCGCGCACCTTCCGGTTGCACACTCCGGTGGAAGGGCGAAGGAGGGTGCTGTGTCCTCCTCTTCCTCAAGGCGGTTTGTGGCTGTTTCTGGAGTCCACTTACCGCAACGGCTCCCCCAGAGAGCCTTAACTCGGTCATCTTCTTTAAGGACCACGATTTCACAGGCATTGGGGCAGTCAGTGCAGGTGAAGCTCCGGCTCACGAAGTTCCGCTCCACTACCGAAAAGCCCTGGAAAGCAGTCCTTTCCGGAGCGTACTCCATGGCAAGGATTGCCGCTCCCCAGGCCCCCATGACGCCATGTTCCTCCGGGACGATAATACGCTTTTTCCCCCCAAAGAAGTCCCGGAAGGCCTGGACCATTCCCTGGTTGGCGGCAACGCCACCCTGGAAAACGATGGGGTCCTCAATGTCCCGGCTGGCAGCAAGATTATTCATGAAGTTCCGCACAAGGGCCTCGCAAAGGCCCTTCACAATCTCTGCCTTACCAAAGCCGAGTTGCTGCTTGTGGATCATGTCTGATTCGGCAAACACCGTGCAACGTCCGGCAATGCGCACCGACTGTTTCGCCTGGAGGGCGAGTTTGCCGAATTCCTCAATGGGGACATTGAGTCGTATCGCCTGGTGCTCAAGGAACGACCCTGTTCCTGCGGCGCAGACCGTATTCATGGCAAAATCCTCAACAACGCCGTTGCGGATAATGATGAGCTTTGAGTCCTGTCCACCAATTTCAAAGACGGTCCGTACGTCGGGAACCTTCGTGATGGCTGCAATGGCATGTGCCGTAATTTCGTTCTTCACAATGTCAGCACCCACGATAACCCCCGCAAGATGGCGGGCACTTCCTGTAGTGCCCACGCCCTTGATGACGCCACCTTCGGGCATGTGCCGCTCGATGTAGCGCAAACCCTCCTTCAGGGCGGCGATGGGGTCACCGCTTGTTCGAAGGTAACAACTTGCCACAATGCGCTTATTCCTGTCCATAAGGACAAATTTTGTGGTTACTGAGCCCACATCAACGCCGAGAAAGAGCTCCATCGCGTTCCAGCCTCCGTTTTCTCTCCCACCTTCTCCGTTCTAAGACGTCAACGAAAGCCTCCACCCTGGTGACGAGTCCTGCCTCCCCGGAGTGCTCGTCAATGGCAAGGTGGAGGATGGGGAGGTCGAAGTCTCTGCTCACCGCCTGGAGCACGCCTTTGGCGACAATCTCAGGCATACAGGTGAAGGGGTAAAGATGCACCACCCCATCGAAACCCTCCCGGGCGTAGCGTATGGCGCTTCCGACACTGTCGATGCCCTCCCCCCCAACGAACCGCTTGAGATAGGGCTGGGCAAGCTTCCAGGCTTCCATCTTTTCCTGGGAACGGGTGAAGGGCCGAAGGGTGTGGAGGATGTACTCAACGGTTGAGACAGAGTTGTGCACGTACACTCCAAGATCCCCCAGGAGCCGCTCCACATTGAAATTCACCCGGGTTTCCTGGGCGATGTACACTTCACCAACAATGCCCACCCGAAGAGGGTTTTCCACATCCTTTCGGGGGAGGGCAGAGAGGGCTTCGGCAGATTTCTTCTTGAGGGCTTCAAGCTCTTCAAGACTTGTGATGTGCCGCAGTGCCTCAAGGGTTCCGTCGATAACCTGGTCAAGGCTCTGGGGATGTTCCACCTGGCAGCGGAGTGCCCGGCGCTTCGCTTCAAGTTCTTCGGTGAAACGCAGAACTCCCCAGCTTAAGCGCACCGCCTGCACGATTCGGGGAAGGGAAAACCTCCCTCCTGCCATGGTGCGGAGGGCTTCAAGGAAAGGACGGACCCCATAGCGGGGATGGTCAAGGAGAACAAAACGTACCTTGTATCCCAGATCCTCAAGGATGAGGCGCTGTATCTGCCCGTAGTACCCAAAGCGGCACGGTCCCACACCACCAACCATGAAGAGCGTATCAGCACCCTGTTCAATCGCCTCGATGAAATTCCCAAGGGTTACCTTAAGGGGGAAGCAGGCGTTCTGGGGAGCGAGCTTCACCCCGATTTCTATGGTCTTTTGGGTTATGGGAGGCGGGGGCACAATTTCGATGCCCAGGGTGGGGTAGAGAATCCCCAGGGCAATGTCAAGGTGCAGCAGGTGTGGGAACGTGGCTCGCATGGTGGGCATTCCTCCATTCCATCATGTCCACAAAAGCTTCAAGGCGAGTGACAAGGCCAGCTTCACCGGTGTGTTCATCGATTTCCAGGCGAAGGTAAGGAAGGGAACGGTTTTCGCGCTTTATGTACCGTTCAACGACCTCGCCAACGAGGGAGTCTGGGCCACATTCAAAGGAAACAAGGTGCACGAATCCCTGGACTTCTGGGTCCCGTTCTCTCAGGAAGGTGAAGGCGGTCCCCACAATCTCATTCGATATGGTCCAGAAGCTCGCTTTGGGGAGCGCTTTCAGGGCCTCTCGAGCTTTTCTCTCCGGGACCATGTCGGGGGTGATGACCGAGTACCCAAGGTCATGGATTTTCCGGACGATACTCATGTTGATGTAGCTGTCGCTCAAAAGGTACGTGTGTCCAAGGAGCACAACCTTTCTGTCCCGCTGCGGAAGAGGTGGTCGCCCATCGATGAGGTGCTCTGGGAGGTACCCCTCACGGAGCTTTTCCCGATACGCCCGGTGCGCCTCTTCGGCTCTTCGCAAGGCCTTCGCAATTTTCCTCTCACTTGAGGTGAAGCGCCGGCCAATGCGGAAGAATCCCTCCCACCATCCCCGGATTCCCCGGTCCCGCATGTTCACCTCATCGTCGATCACTGCATCCACCCGGAAAATGTTCCGCACGAGGTCAGGGAGCCCGAGAATCTTGGGACAGTTGTACTCCCCTTTGTGGAAGCTCACCATCCGGGGAATGAAAAGGGCGTCGACTTTCCCAAGGAGCGCATGGGTATGCCCCAGGAAGACTTTCACAGGAAAGCAGATTTCCTCAACCCCGTAGATGAGGCCGTGTTGAATAATGGCTTTATTCGAAGGTGGAGAGGTTACCACCTCCACCCCAAGCTCCTCGAGAAACGTTTTCCAGAGGAAGAAAAACCGGTAAAAGAGCAACCCTCGGGGGATGCCAATGCGCACGGTGC
>JBDIWL010000187.1:0-3535 GCA_039638315.1 Candidatus Caldatribacterium thermophilum
GTTTTCCTTGTGCCAAATACCCATGAAGCCCTGGTGACGCTTGGGAAATATGCGGCGACTCGCCTCAGGGGTACCAAGATTGGCATCACCGGAACAGCGGGAAAGACAACCTGCAAACACTTCTTTGCGCAGCTTCTGGGTACACAGTTTTCTGTGGCCATGACCCCACAGAGTTTCAATACCCCCATAGGTGTTTCGGTGAGTTTTGCGAACTTCGAAGAGGACGTTGCTTTCGTCATCGTGGAGGCAGGAATCAGTGAAAAGGGGGAGATGGACGCTCTTGCTCCAATCATTTGTCCAGAAATTGTGGTCTTTACCACCTTTGGGGAGGGTCACCTTCAGGGGCTTGGTTCCATTGAGGGGGTCGTTGAGGAGAAGCTCAAACTGGTGTGCGAAACAACGGAGCGTGTGTACCTCAACGTCGACCGGGGTATTCCAAAGGTGGAAGACGTCCTCTTGCGATTTCCCTGGATAACGGTCATTCCCTTTGGAGAAAGGGAGGAGTCTTTTCTCCGCCTTGAGTCTTTTGTGCTTGATGTGCACAAACTCCGGTCCTCCTTCTCTGTTGCATGGGGTGAGCATCGGTTCTCCTTTGTGGCTCCGATTCTTGCTCCCGAGGTGGTACTTGCCGCGCTTCCTGCCATTCACTTTGCTATTGAAGCTGGGGTACCTCCTGGACGCATTCAGGAGGTCCTTGCCGGTTTCCTGGAGCTTCCAGGGAGAGGAAGGTTTTTCCGTTTCGGAAACGGCGTGGTTGTGGATGATACCTATAACGCCAATCCCCTCTCTGTGCAAAAGGCTGTGGACCTTGCAACCCGCTTTGCCCATGGGGGGTACAGGGTGTGTCTCGTTCTTGGCGATATGCTTGAGCTTGGTGCATGGGCTGAAGAAGCGCACCGCAGGGTACTTCTCTATATCGAGCGTTCTCCTGTGAGTCTTGTACTCCTCTTTGGTCCGCTTTTTCAGAGGGCCCTTGAAACTGTAAGGGGAGACGCGCGATTCGTGCCTGTGTATACACCGGAAGAAGCCCACGGGATTCTCAGAACCTTTGTGGCTTCTCCCACCCAGTGGGTGGTGCTCCTTAAGGGTTCCCGGGGCATGGGGCTTGAAGCCATGATGCTTGAAGAGTGGAGGGAAGTCTATGCTTGAGGTGCTCCGGGAAGGTGGGTTGAGGGCGCTCCTTGCCTGGGTTCTGGGAATGTCTCTTTTTCCCGCGTTTATTCGCTGGCAAAGGATGCAATCCCTTGGTCAGAAAATCAAAAAGGAAGGACCAGCAATGCATCTCCACAAGGAAAATACCCCCAGCATGGGCGGTATCGTTGTTGTCCTTGCTGCTTTTGCGTCAGCTCTCCGTCCTCCGATTCCAGAGTATCGCGTGCTTCTTGTTCTTTTGGGGTTTCTCTCTTTGGGGTTTCTCGATGATTACTGGAAGAGTGTGCTCCACCGTCCCTGGGGGTGGAAGGCACGGTACCGTTTCGCCATAGAGGTGCTCCTTGCGTGCTCTGCGATGTGGTGGGGGAAGGATGCGCTGCCTCATACCCTTGTCGTTCCCTTTACTGGCAAGGTTCTCATTCTTGATCCCAGGACCTTCTTCCTCTATGGTGTCTTTATCCTTGTGGCAACCTGTAATGCCTTCAATATTACCGATGGTCTTGACGGTCTTGCGGGGGGATGTGGCATACTCACTCTCCTTTTCTTTGGCGCGCTCCTTGGGTACCTTGGGCAGGTTACCTGGTCTTTCCTTTCCTTTGCTTTCGTAGGGGCTCTTCTTGCCTTTCTCTGGTTCAACAGTTGGCCGGCGGGAATTTTCCTTGGTGATTCGGGGTCTCTTCCCATAGGCGCTCTCATAGGGTTTCTTGCTCTTGCTTCAGGGTACTCTCTTTTTCTGCCCCTTGCGGGCATCGTTTTTGTGGTTGATACCCTTTCGGTCATTCTCCAGGTGGTGAGTTATAAACTTTTTGGAAAGCGCGTTTTCCTCATGAGTCCCCTGCACCACCACTTTGAACTTCGAGGCATGAGAGAGGTACAGGTCACGGCGCGCTTCCTGCTCGTCCAGACTCTGGGGGTTATCCTTGCCCTTGTGGGGGTTGGAAGGTAATGGCGTATCTCGTTATGGGACTCGGAAGAACTGGCTGTGCTGTGCTTCGGTTTCTCCTTCGCGCAGGGGAACGAGTATACGCAAGTGACGACCGCCAGAATCTCCCTGCGGATGTCGCTGGGAACCCTTGTGTGACCTTTGTTGCTCCTCAGGATGTGGAGAAGGTCCTCTCCTCGGTTCAAGAATGCATCGTGAGTCCGGGAATCCATCCCGCGCATCCAGTTATTCGCTTGCTCGAGAGGAGGGGAATTCCGGTAATCAGCGAAATTGAGCTTGCCTCCCGCTACGTTTCCTTCCCTCTCATAGGCGTTACTGGTTCCTGTGGGAAGAGCACTACTGTTTCCCTTATTGGGGAGATGATTCGCTCTGCAGGGTATAAGGCCTTTGTTGGGGGGAATCTCGGTACCCCTCTTGTCGAAAGCCTTATGGGCGAGGAACGCCCGGAAATTGGTGTAGTTGAGCTGAGCAGTTTCCAGCTGGAGCGGGTGCACACCGCTCGCTTCTTTGTTGCCGGGGTGCTTAATCTCTATCCGAATCATCTTGACTACCACACCGATATGGAGACGTATTTTCGTGCAAAGGGACGCATATTTCTAAACCAGAGATTCCAGGACTGGTCTCTCTTCCTCTTCTCTTCGTCTCCGTGGCAGGCACGATGGTGCCGGATTGCTCGGGGCCGGGTGCTTCCTTTGGCGGTAGATATGCGTCTTTTTGAGGGGTTGTACGTTCTTGGGGATACCGTCTGGCAAGGGGGAACGCCGTCCCAAGCCCTCCTCTCGCTTGAAGGGTGTTCTCTTTTGGGAGATCACAATCGAGGCAATGTGCTCATGGCGGTGGCGGTGTCCTGGATTCTTGGGATCCCCAAAGAAGTGGTCGAGGAGGTAGTGCGGTCTTTTCGGGGATTGCCCCATCGTCTGGAATTCGTTGGAGAATGGCAGGGGATACGGTGTTACAACGATTCAAAATCCACGACTCCCTCTTCAACCCGGGCGGCTATTGCAGCTCTTCCTGGACCGCTTGTGGTTATTCTTGGAGGAAAGGCAAAAATCCAGGATTTTAGCGAGCTTACAGAAGTTTTGACCAGGGACAAAATCCGTTGTGTCGTCCTTTATGGCGCCTCCCGAGAAGTGATAGCAAAGTACCTTCCCTCTTCTGTGGAGAGCTACCTGGTGGAGTCCCTTAGGGAAGCAGTGGAAGTTGCATGGCACAAGGCCCGAAAGGGCGATGCGATTCTCCTTTCTCCTGCCTGTACGAGTTGGGATGCCTATGAGAACTTTGAGGCTCGAGGAGAGCATTTCAAAGAACTTATCCGCGCTCTTGGAACGGGTGCGTCTCCGCAGCCTTTGCGAGATGTATGAAGCCCGGTTCCAGAGGGTTACGTGGTGGTGGGAAATCGACCCCTTTCTCTTTTGGGCGGTTCTCATCCTCACCCTTTTT
>JBDIWL010000188.1:0-3531 GCA_039638315.1 Candidatus Caldatribacterium thermophilum
ACTGCGCAAGGAAAACTCCAAAAAGGGTGAGGAACGACCCCAGAGCCTGCCTTAGGGTTGGTGCCTGCCCCATGATGCAGTAGGTGAAAAGGTACGCAAAGGCGGGGACGAGGAGCGAAAAGGTACTGGAAGTCACAGCTCCAAGGGTCTTGAGGCTCAGAAACCACAGGAAAAACCCCACGACCTGGGCGGAGCAGGCGGTGCAGAGTCCCCAAAAAAGCGCTTCTCTCGAGAGGACAAAGGACGCATTGCGGAGAAGGAAAGGGGTAAGGGCAAGGACGGAAAAGAAATTCAAGGAAGCGTTGAAACGTACAAGGTTTTCTTCTTTGAGGTACTTCCGGTAGTAGAGAATACCTAAGGACCAGAGGAAACCCGAGGCAATGGCCAGTACTGCTCCCCGGTCGAAGTGGACGCTCTGGGCAGCGATGAGGATACCGGAGAAGGCGAGAAGTACGCCGATACCCTGGCGGCGCGAGAGCTTTTCCTCGCCCCAGAGGGTAGCAAAGAGGGCTACAAAAAGAGGCTGGGTGTACACAAGGCTTGAGGCCAAAGCAGGATTCTGGGAAGCCTGTACGGCAAAGTTCACAAGGGTCACAAAGCACATCCCGTTGAGGAGTGCCCCAAGGATTGCTTTCGGGCTCCCAAGGGGTTTTCGGGTGAGCACAAGGAAGACACCTGTTCCCGTGATGAAACGGAAAAAGGAGAGCACATAGGGAGACATGTACTGCAGGGCCATCTTCGAGAGAGGCCAGGAAAGTCCCCAGAAGACAAGTACCCCAAGGATGGGAAGATACGCCCGGAAGCTCCGCATGTCCTTATTATACGAACCTGTGCGGTTCTGGTACAATATTTTGGTGGGACGAAGATGAGGCCACTCAAAATCCTCCACACAGCTGACTGGCATCTGGGGCTTGTTTCCTGGAGGAGCCACCGGGAAGTTAACCGCTTTGAAGAGCAGAAGGAGTGTCTGGAAAAGCTCCTTGAGGTGGCGGAAAAGGAGCGCGTTGACCTCATTCTCCATGCAGGAGACCTCTTCCACCAGCATTACCATCCTCCCAAAGAGGCTATTCAGCTTGCCGCAGAGGCGATTGTTGCCCTCTCCCGTGTGGCTCCCTTCATCTGGGTTCTTGGTAACCACGACTGGTACGCTGTAGAGGCCCTGCAGAAGATGTTCCCCTCGGGGGTTACGGTCATCCGGGACATGGCACCACGGGATTTTCCGGACCTTGAGGTGACCATCTTTCCGATTCCGTATCTTCCCCTTTCGCGGTTTCTCGCTGAGCACCCGGGGGAGACAATTCAGGAACGGGCAAAGGCGTACCTTAAGGATACCATGCGCAAGTGGGTAGATTCTTTTAACCCTCATCACTTCCACATTCTCCTTGGACACCTGACGGTGGAGGAGCTTGCCTTTTACGCTGAAGCTAATGCCTCACGGGAAATTTTCCTGAAAAAGGCCGACTTTCCCCATGGGTTTTCCTATGGTGCCCTGGGACACCTCCACGGGTACACATGCCTCCATGACCCCTTCGTCCTCTGCTACCCATCGTCCCTTGTTCCGGATAACTTCCGGAATCCGGGGGAAAAGGGTGCTTTTCTCCTTGTTGAGCTTGTCCCAGGTGAGAGGCCAAGAATCCATCCGGTATTCCTGGAAACTTCTTCTCTTGTGAGCATCGACCTTGAGGAGCCCCTTGGAGTGCTTGAGGTGCGTCGCCTCGTGGAAGAGCGGCTCCAGAATGGTCGGCGCAACTACGTCCGCCTTCGGGTTCGGAATAGGACGCTCTCCCCAGAATGGACGGCAGAACTCAAAAACCTTCGGGGGGAGCGTTTTGAGGTGGTTGTGATTGAGACATTGTGGGATGAAGAAGAAAAGCAGGAGGAAGTGGCAACCTCCTCCTTTGATGTTACCGCCTTACCGGAGCTTTTTGCACGGTTTGCCCGGGAGAGGGGGTTCCCGGAGGAAGTGGTGCAGTACTTTGAGATGTACTATCGCCAGGTTCTTGAGGGGGAGAAGCTTTGAGGCCGCTATATTTGAAGCTTGAGCGTTTCCTGGGGATTGAAAAGGTGGAGCTCGATTTTCCCTCGGATCTTTTCGTCATTGTTGGCCCCAATGGAGCGGGAAAGTCCTCGCTCCTTGAGGCTGTGTACTTCGCCCTGTACGGTCGAGGTATACGCGTGGAACGGAGCAAGAAAGGACTCATCCACCGGGGGAGTCCCGATAAGGCCCTGCGGGTGCAGCTTGAATTCCTTGTGGCGGGGAGGCGGTTCCGGGTTACCCGGGAGTACTCGGTGAGGCAGGGGGGCGTGGCGTACCTTGAGGAGCGTGAGGGGGAGCGCTGGAAGCCGGTGGCTTCGGGAGAACAGGATGTCAATACGCGTGTTGAAGAACTCCTTGGGTGCGATGCGCTGACCTTCCGTTCCTCTGTTTTTCTGCCCCAGGGGGAAACGCTTGCCTTCGTTGAAGCTTCCTCGGCAGAGCGTTTCAGGACCTTAAGCAGCCTTTTTGACCTTGGCGTCATCGACAAAGTGCGGGAAAGGGTGCGTGACAGGGTGAAGATTCTTGAGGGAGAGCTTGGGCCATTGCGGGAAAAACTCCGTATCCTTGAAGCTGAGGACCTCGAGAAAGAAGAGACCCAGCTTCGGGAAGAGGAAAGGGCTCTTGAGAGGGAGCTTGCAGCGGCCCAGGAGGACATGGTTGCGCTTCGGGGGCGGCTTGAAGGGGTACGGAAGTTCCGGGAAGTTCTCAAGGAGATTCAGGAATGTACGGAACGCATTGAAACCCTCAAGAAGAGACGCGCAGAGCTTCTTCGCCTTGTCGCAGAGGATGAGGCGATTGAGCTTGCACACCGCATCCATGAGACCTTTGAGAAGCCCTGGAGGCAGGTAGCTGAGCTTGTGGCGCGGGTAACCCGGGAGGAGGAAAGGGAACGGGAACTCCTTGAGAAAACGGTGCAAGCTCTTGCGGAAACGGAGAGAGAACGGGTAAGGCTCTTTGAAGAGGTGGCGCGCCTCAGGGAAGAGGAGAAACGGCTTCGGGGACTCGCGCAGGAAGTTGAGGAACGGGGAAGGCCTCTTTTTGAAGTGCTCACACGGTGCAGGGGGGAACTTGCCCTCCTGGAGAAGAAGGAGGAGGAGCTCAGAGCAAGGATTACCGAGCTCCTTGGGGAAGAGGAGCGCCTGAGGGGGGAAGAGGAAAGGGAGAGAGAGGCGCTCCGCGGAAAGGAACTGCTCCTTGCCCAGGTTGAAGAAGCGTATGCGAAGGCTGAGGAGGCACTCCAGGTTGTCGATGAGTTGCTTCCTGAGGAGCAGAGAGTGTCCCAGGAACTTGAACGATTGAGGGGGGAGTGGCAGAGGCTTCGAGGAGAGATAGCAAAGTGCGACGCCGAACTGCAGAGGCTCACCGAGGAAAGGGAGGGTCTTGAGGCGCGTCTTCAGGTGCTTGAGGCAAAACGAGATGAGCACGAGGCGCGGTACCGTCAGGGGGTGCGGGTTTTCGTTGTTGGGGAACTCGAAGAGGAGTGGCGCCGTCAG
>JBDIWL010000189.1:0-3520 GCA_039638315.1 Candidatus Caldatribacterium thermophilum
CACAGGGACCCGAGGTCGATCATGGCTATATTTGGCAAGAGGAATATGGCGAGGAAGGTCATGATTTCATCGTAAAAGTCACCGCGCAGCATCCTGGCCTCTGCGGGGGCTCTCAGGAGAGTACGGTCACAATCCGGGTTGTTCGCTCGTCTGGTGGGCCTTATTAAAGAGGGAAAAGGCGATCGGTGGGGGTAATCTTAGCCTGTAATCTACAGGGTGGGTACCGGTACCCACCCTGTGGGAGGGTTTCCGGTTTTTTGGGATTCTTGGTCTTCGCTTCTCCCCCAGGTATGCTTGGCAAAGTTGAGGTATTCTTGTAGGGTTCAGACTGTGGCCTTGCAGAGGCAGTGGCGTGAGGTGTGCAAGTGGAGTGGGCATGGAAAGGTGGAAGTGCGGCGTTCCCCGTTCCCCCTGAGGACCTTGAGGTCAATGAGCGTACCGGTAGTTCTGGCGAGTGTTCGGGGACCATTGTCATGCCCCGGAAAGTGGGAACGTACACTCTTGAAGCCCGTTGCCCTTTCTGGGATGTTCCGCCGGTGTCGTGGGAAATTACCGTTTTACCGACTATCCCAGGGTATTTTGAAGACCTCTCGTGCCTTCCATCTCGGGGAAAAGTTGGGGAACCGCTCTTTTTCACCGTTAGTGTTCGGGATATCTTTGGCAATCCCTGTCCTGAGTGGACGGTAAATGTGTACCGTAGAGGGGAAAATGGGGCTCTTGTGAAGGAGCAGAGTGTTTCCACAAGTGCAGAGGGAAAGGCTTCGTTTTCCCTTACTCCCAAAAGAGAGGGTGTCTTCATAGTGGAAGCATGGGTGTATCGAACGAACCTCTCCCTCACCTGGTCCATCCCCGTAGACCCATGAACCCCCTCCTCCACCTTTTCCTGCCTGAGCACTGCGTGGCCTGTGGGGCGTACGTGCCCTTTCCCTCTCGCTTTCCCCTCTGCAAAAGCTGCCAGGGGCGGGTTGTCCTCCTCCGGGAGCGGGTATGTGTCCGGTGCGGGCGGATGGTACCCCATGGGGGAGCGCTCCTCTGCCACATGTGTCGCCGCGTGACGTACCACTTCACCTGTGCCCGGGCAGTGGCTGTGTACGCATCACCTGTCCGGGAGGCTATCCTCGCCCTCAAGTACCGGGGTGTGGTGTCCCTTGTGGAGTTTCTGGGGACACTCCTTGTAGCGTACTGCGAAGAATTCCCTTTCCTTACGGATGTTGACCTTATTCTCCCTGTGCCCCTGCACCCGGCGCGAGAGTGGGAGCGGGGGTTCAACCAGGCTCTGCTCCTTGCCGATTTTGTGGGGAGGGCACTCCGCCTCCCCGTTCTTGCCCGAGGGGTGTCGCGGGTCCGGCCCACTCTGCCCCAGGCTGGTCTCAGGGTAAGGGAACGGTGGAGGAACGTGCATGGGGCGTTTCAGGTGACTGCGGAAGAGGCGCTTCGGGGGAAGCGGGTTCTTGTCGTTGACGATGTCCTCACCTCCCGGGCAACGGTTGAGAGCCTTTCCCGGGTGCTCAGGGAAGCGGGGTGCCTGGACATTTTCGTTCTTGCTGTGGCCTCGGGGAGGTAAACGAATTTTTATTCTTTTTCTGCAAAATTATTGACGATTTTCCCCCACTGTGCCAGAATATTTTTGAAAGATTATTCCAAAAAGGAATATTCATTCATGGGTGCGGACGAGGTTGAACTCTTAACCCGGGTAGCCTGGCTCCATTTCATGGAAGGGGTCACTCAGCGGGAGATTGCCAAGCACCTTGGTCTCTCCCAGCCAAAAGTTGCCCGCCTCCTTGATAAGGCGCAAAAATGTGGTATTGTCCGCATCTCCATCACGTCTCCTTATGCGAACTGCCTCCGCATTGAGGGTGACCTTCGTAGACTCTTCCCGCACCTCAAAGACGTTGTGGTTGTTCCAACTCCAAGGGGTGGAAACCTCTTTGAAAGCCTTGGACGGGCTGGGGCCTGGTATCTGGAGCGGGTCCTCCAGGATGGGGACCTTGTGGGCATTGCCTGGGGGAGGACCCTGAAGTCTGTGGCCTCCTCTCTTCAGGGGGTCAAGGTGAGGAACCTGAAATTCGTTACCCTCATCGGGGGATTAACGGCCTCAGCTTCGCTGAATCCCTACACCATTGGTGAGAGGCTCGCCTCAATCTTTGAGGGAGAGTGTTACTACCTCTATGCTCCGGCGGTTGTGGAGAACGAAGAAATCCGGAACTTCTATCTGAGCGAGCGCATCAACCAGAAGACCCTTGAGCTTGCCCGGAAGACCCGCTGGTCCATTGTGGGTATCGGAGCGGTGGACGCGCAGCACTCCATTTACGCCCTCACAGGGTTCATCGATTACCACGAGCTTGAGCTCATCCGGAGTAAAGGTGGGGTGGGGGATATCCTTGGCCAGTTCTACGACCTTGAGGGGAACATCATCGACACACCCTTGCACCGTCGGACTGTTGCTTTGCCCCTTGAAGACCTGCGCCATATGCAAAATGTCATAGGTATTGCTGGGGGAAAGGAAAAAGTAGAGGCCATTCTTGGAGCCCTCCGGGGGAAGTATATCAAAATCCTCATTACCGATGAAAACACGGCGCAACGTATTGTGGAAGCTGAGACGGGGGAGGGATAGAGGTGTCCTTTGTTACCTGTATTGGGATTCTTGTTGCCGACCTTATGGGAAGGCCGATCAATCGTTTTCCGGAAAAGGGTAAGCTCCTCCTTGTGCAGGAGATGGAGCTCCATGTGGGGGGATGTGCCCACAACACGGCAGTGGACTTGCGTAAGCTCGGGGAGGAGGTCCTCGTCGTGGGGAAGGTGGGAGACGACGACCTGGGAGATGTGGTCATCAATTCCCTGAAACGCCACGGCATCGATACCCGGGGGGTGACGAGAGACCCGAATTTCCACACTTCTGCTACTATGGTTCTCCTTGATGAGGCAGGAGAACGGACGTTCCTCCACTACCCTGGAGCCAACCAGGCTCTCCGGGCAGACGATGTGAAGGACGAGTTCCTCCAGGGGGCAAGGGTTGTACATGTGGCGGGGAGCTTCCTTATGCCTGGTTTTGACGGGGAGGAAACGGCGAAAGTCTTTGCTCGGGCAAAGGCATTTGGGGTTTTGACCTCCCTTGACACTGCCTGGGACGACACAGGGAAGTGGTTTGCCACCATTGCCCCAGTGCTTCCCTTAGTGGACATCTTCATCTCCAATCGGGATGAAGCATCACGAATTTCAGGGAAAAGCACCCTTGCCGATATAGCTTCCTTTTTCCTCGATTATGGGGCAAAGGTTGTGGCTATCAAGATGGGGGAAGAGGGGAGCTTCATCATGACTAAGGAGGAGAAAATTCTTGCTCCTCCCTTCAAGGTTCGGGCTATCGATGGCACAGGTGCAGGGGATGCCTTTGCAGCCGGATTCCTCTTTGGGTACCTCCGGGGATGGGACCTCTACGAGGTTGGACGTTTTGCCAATGCCTGTGGGGCAATGTGTGTGGAGAAGATGGGGGCTACAGAGGGTGTGGGGAGCTTCGAAGAGG
>JBDIWL010000190.1:0-3520 GCA_039638315.1 Candidatus Caldatribacterium thermophilum
CCCACTGGAACTATGCAGGCGGCTGGAGGGTCATACCAGTGGTGTCGGGACGCTTTGTGCGGGGAAGAGGTCAAAATGGCGCAGGCTCTCGGGGTGAGTCCGTATCTCCTCATGGACCTTGAGGCAGAGAAGGTTCCCCCAGGGAGTGAAGGCCTGCTCTTTCTTCCGTATCTTTTGGGTGAGCGGGCTCCCTGGTGGAATCCCCATGCCCGGGGCGTTTTTATAGGGCTTACGCCGAGACACCGAAAGGCGCACATGATTCGTGCGGTCCTTGAGGGCGTGAGCCTGAATCTCCGGATTATTCTTGAGGCTTTCCGGGAACAGGGAATACGGATTGAAAACATGCGCCTTATCGGTGGTGGAGCAAAAGGCGATTTCTGGGCAAAAATGCTTGCAAATGTCTTTGGCATGGAGGTTCTGCGCCCGGTGTACCTTGAAGAGGCAACTTCCCTTGGGGCGGCAATATGTGGGGGAGTGGGAATAGGGTTGTATCGGGGGATTGAGGTAGCAGAGGAACTTGTCAAAATTCGGGACAGGTTTATACCGGGGGAAGAGGAAAAGAAAGTATACGACCGCCTTTATCCGGTCTTTGTGAAAAGTTACCTTTCGCTGTGTGAGGTGTTTGAGGAATTATTCACATCTCTTGCCATTCGGTAACAGCTGTAGGCTTTAGTCCAGCATTGCTAAAAAGCTCGTTAAAGGCATTCACAAAATCTTGAGGTGGTGCAGCATACTCTACCGAAGTACTACCATGTCCTTCAAATTGGTTTGCAATAATTGTTCCTTTGAGTTTTCCACTTCCCTGCATCTCTACCACGGCTTGCGGAGCATAAAGAGTGCGCACATAGGCTGATGCATCCCCTTGGATGACAACTCGGCTACCACCTGTGATTATAAGTCCCACAACACCCCCACTACCACCCAGGGTAATATTAGCTCTTTCCGCGCAGAAAGTACCAACAAGGCGTGTGTCTCCGGCAAAATTCAAACTGTTTGATCCCTTATAGAAGAACGTTAAGAGGCCCATATTACCGTTCTCATTGACTCTACTGCTGCCACCAAGCTCAAAGGAGTCCTCTACGTAGAATACCACTTTTCCAGGTTTTTGGGGATTTCGTATGCCTTCGATGATAATATGCCCTTGCTGAATGTCCAGGTGTTTAACTCGAAGAATTCGAACTTCTTCCTCGTCCACTTTAATGGTGAGCTTACGGTCGCTCTGAATGCTAATACTGTCATAGTAACCATCCTCGGAGATAGCCGCGTCGTTGCCTGGTCCCCCTCTAATCGTAAGGCTCCCACGCCGAGGAAGGTTTTCAGGAAACTCTGGAAAAGGTGGGAGGGAATATGCCCTAGCTGTATCAAGTGTTCCTGCGCCGTTTTGAATAAAGTACTCCAGTCTTTGCCAATTTGGGTAAGATATAACGCTTTGTGGATTTCCACCTGGCCCGACGTAGGCAGTACCGTAAATTCTTGGGTTACCATCGAGGACTATACTTCCTGGATCGGTCGAGTTTATCCCTACACTTCCAGTAATACTTGCACTTCCCCAAAGTTTAATAGATTGGTTTGCAAAAACAGCCATGTCAAGGGGTGGGAGCACAGAAACTCCTCCGGATGGTAAACCACATTGAACGGTAACCCGAAGGGTAACCGTTTTTTTGTTTGGTTCACCTCTTGAAACAATGGTTGTATCTACCTCACCCTTTGAAGTGATGGTTGCCTGCTGACCTCCCTTGTAATCTACAAAATACTGGTATTGCCCTATGGGGGATGGCGATGGGAAAGAGAACGGCGATGTTGTAGGGATCTCCCTACATCCTCCCTGGAGCTCTCTCAGTGCTTCCTCTACCCCGGCCTCGGCAAGGTAATACGCCTGGTTCCTCTGAGCCACAGATGTGGTCCTTTTATATCCACCGACCAAGAAATTTACACCAAACCCCAGGAGCAGAACAAAGACGATGGCCATGAAAAGGAAGGTCAGCAATACCGACCCCTTTTCATTTCCTCTCTTTCTCCTCATGTCATTCACCCTCCTTGTGGTGAAGGCGAAGAAAACACACGTCTCTGAACCACAAAAGAAAAGGTTTTTTTCTCGAAGGCATGTCCAGTCTGGGAACGATATCGTACTGGCAGAGTGACGACAACAGAGTCATTGCTCTGTTTAAAAATCTCGTTATTACCGCTTTCCAGATAGATTCCTCTGAGTACTATTTTTGCATCGCCACTCCCCTTTTTTCGTTTGATTTCTCCGGTTCTTTCTTGGAACTCGTACACGACATCGTCAAGAGTGATTTTTTTGCCACCATTCTCAACACTGCTTGTAGACGCACCCCGTACATCCCGTGAGAACTGGGTAAGGAAAGTGTTGATTTGGTCAAGGACTTGCTGTTGGGTCGGAACATTTCCCGGAGTAGTGGGGGCATTTCTTCCACCCACGGTGATAGCCCGCAATAAGCCGCTGAAGGTAACGATAAGGATTCCGAGGATAGTTACTGTCACAGCGACCTCAAGAAGTGTCGTGCCCTCCCGTCTCTGTCTCATGCCCATTTTAGCGGAGCGCTCGAATCCCTTTTTCATAAATATATGTCGCCAGCCTGTAGGTTCGCTTTCGAATGTCAGAAGTTCTTAACGGTTCATGCCAGCTGATTTCTATTTCTACAAGAAGCATATCGTCCCCTTTTTTCTCGATTTTCAGGTAGGCTTCGGCCTCTGGAGGAAGGGGTGGAAGGTTTTCACCTGCTTTATAGATTGGGTCAGGACTAGGGAATGCTTTAAAACTGCTTAACGGTACTATCTTACTGTTTCCTCCCCCAAGTTCGCTCTTGAGCTTGCTGAATTCCTTCCCTCGAATCCGTTCCATGATGTCTGCGGCGAAAACAGTAGCCTGCAGGGTATAATCCACGCTTGTCCGAACCTGGAGGAAACGCGAAAACAGTGGAGCCGCTGCCACAACAAAGAAACCAGCAGCAACAAAAAGGACTGCAACTTCAATAAGGCTCATTCCCATTTCGGAATGAGCCCTCTTCGTCTTTCCCCTGTGCCACAACAACTCTTTCCCCACCCCGCACCTTTAAAACTTCCCTGGCGTTTCCCTGATTTACCGCAATCTCAAGAAACCCCGAACTGTCGGGATGTATTAGCAGCTTTCCAGGTGCAGTGTCTCCGTACGTTCGGGAGTACGTGGCGACGTATTCCCTCTCACCCACATGTATCGTCACTATATTACCAAACTTTAGCTCCTCGCAGAGTATTCCCGGAATATTTGTCTCCACATTCCCAAACCGGTCAAAAAACGCCACCTCCCCAAAGATTTTCCCATCCTCTTTTCTCGCTTTCTCATAGGGGAGGAGGACAAGGCTTTCCAGTCGCTTCCCGAAAGCGCTCAGGTCTATGCCCTTTGCAATGTAAGCACTCACCGGGGCAAAGATATCCCGACCGTGAAAGGAAAAAGAAGGGGTGGGCTTATAGAAGTACTCAGGATTCCTCAGCTCCACAATGCGGAGCACTTCGTCTTCTT
>JBDIWL010000191.1:0-3519 GCA_039638315.1 Candidatus Caldatribacterium thermophilum
AATTCGACCTTTCTATTGGGTCGATTCTCGTATTCTGCTCCTTCATTTTCCTGCGACTCTTTGAAGCCCAGGTCCCCCTCTTCTTTATCGCCCTCATCACCATTCTCGTTGGTGCAGCTTTAGGCATTATTAACGGTCTCATCACCGTTCGAGGCCAAATCCCTTCCTTTATCACCACCCTTGGAACCATGATGATGTGGCGAGGTCTTGCGCTCCTTCTCTCTGGTGGAGAACAAAGGGGATGCGACGTCTCCACCGCCCCTTCTCGGTACTTTTTGCCCTTTTTCACGGGGCGGATTGGTGGTATCCTCCCGGCCCAGGCCTTCTTCTTCATCGTTTTTGCTATTTTTCTCGGCATCCTCCTCCACTACCACCGTTTCGGGAACTGGATTTACGCCACGGGAGATAACCGGGATGCTGCCCGAGCCATGGGTATCAACACCGACCTTGTGAAGACTATCTGCTTCATGATTGTGGGGATACTGTGCGGGTTTTCAGCCTGCATGCAGGCAGTACGCATCGGTTCTTTTGCGGCAACGCAGGGCATTGGCTTTGAGCTTCGGGCTATTGCCGCCTGTGCCGTTGGGGGAACGTCACTTCGGGGTGGTGTTGGTAGCATGCCGGGCATTGTTCTTGGAGCGCTCACCATTCCTATCCTGGATAATGGGCTCATCCTTCTTCGAGTTCCAGTATTCGGTATCAGTGCCTTCATTGGCATTGCAACCATACTCTTTGTGGTGCTCAACAGCTACGTGGAGCGGAGGACACGTTAGAAAGGGAGATACGCATGGAGCGAAATGGAGAGCTTCTCGTGCGCATGGTGAACATCCACAAGTGGTTTGGCCGAGTCTACGCCCTTAGAGGAGTGGACTTTGAGGTACGACGGGGGGAGACAGTGGGGCTCATTGGAGACAACGGCGCAGGAAAGTCAACGCTCATCAAAATCCTCTCTGGCTACCACCAGGCTGACCAAGGGGAAATCTACTTCGAGGGGCAGAAGGTGCGCATCAATTCCCCAAGAGATGCTCGAAAACTCGGTATCGAGACCGTATACCAGGAGCAGGCTTTAGCCCCAAACCTCAGCATTGCCCGCAACATTTTCATGGGTCGGGAACCGGTAAAGCGTTGGGGTCTTATTGACCGTAAAGTTATGAACGAAGAGAGTATGAAGGCCTTGGCAAATCTGGGCCTTCGCCTTCGGTCGCCAGATCTCCCCGTTGTGACCCTCTCTGGAGGTGAACGTCAGGGTGTGGCCATTGCACGGGCACTGCACTTTAAGGCAAAACTGGTCATCCTTGATGAACCAACCGTAGCGCTCTCCGTCAAGGAGGTAGAAGAAGTCCTTGAGTTCGTTCGCCAGCTCCAGAGAGAAGGCATCTCGGTCATCTTCATTACTCACAACCTCTACCACGCTTACGATATTGCAGAGCGTTTTGTCGTCATGGCCCGAGGAAAAAAAATGGCCGATGTTGAGAAAAAGGATACTTCTCCTGAAGAGCTTTCTCAGCTTGTCATAAAAAGTGCCTTTGTCGAATAGTACAGGAAAGGAGTTGTACCCATGAGTTTCTTGCGGAAAATGCTCCTCTCCCGCTCTTCGAGTATTCTCATCGTGCTTGTGGTTCTCGTCCTTGGCTTTGCCATCCTCTCCCCTGAGCATCGATTTGTAGATCCTGACAACCTCAGAGTCCTCCTTTCCCTTGGCTCAGAATTCAGCATCGTCGCTCTTGGAGTTGGACTCCTTATGATTTGCGGAGAATTCGACCTTTCTATTGGGTCGATTCTCGTATTCTGCTCCTTCATTTTCCTGCGACTCTTTGAAGCCCAGGTCCCCCTCTTCTTTATCGCCCTCATCACCATTCTCGTTGGTGCAGCTTTAGGCATTATTAACGGTCTCATCACCGTTCGAGGCCAAATCCCTTCCTTTATCACCACCCTTGGAACCATGATGATGTGGCGAGGTCTTGCGCTCCTTCTCTCTGGTGGAGAACAAAGGGGATGCGACGTCTCCACCGCCCCTTCTCGGTACTTTTTGCCCTTTTTCACGGGGCGGATTGGTGGTATCCTCCCGGCCCAGGCCTTCTTCTTCATCGTTTTTGCTATTTTTCTCGGCATCCTCCTCCACTACCACCGTTTCGGGAACTGGATTTACGCCACGGGAGATAACCGGGATGCTGCCCGAGCCATGGGTATCAACACCGACCTTGTGAAGACTATCTGCTTCATGATTGTGGGGATACTGTGCGGGTTCGTGGCCTGTGCGCAAATCGCCCGCACCGCTTGCTTCACCTCCCGGGCTGGAGAAGGATGGGAATTGAAGGCTGTTGTGGCAAGCGTCGTGGGGGGGACGTCCCTCCGGGGTGGCATCGGAAGCATGGTGGGCATTTTCATCGGTGCCCTCACCATCTCGGTCATTGAAAATGGACTTGTCGTTATGCGCATTCCGTACTTCTGGACCTATGTGGTCTTTGGGCTTGTGATTCTCTTTTCAGTACTCTCAAGCATGTACATCGAGAAGAAGCAGCGGGAAGCCCATCGGTAATGACACGCCAGAAAGCCATAGTGTACCTCCTTCTTGCAGCTCTTTTCTGGAGTCTTGGGGGACTTTTGATTAAACTCGTCTCCTGGAATCCTGTGGCCATCGCAGGAACACGCAGCGCCATTGCCTGCGTGTTCCTTCTGTGTTTTTTCCGACCAAGGCTTCGCCTCTCCTCCCTTGAAATCCTTGGAGGCGCAGCTTACGCGGCAACGGTGGTGCTCTTTGTTCTGGCTAACAAACTCACCACTGCTTCGAACGCGATCCTCCTTCAGTACGGAGCCCCAGTATATGTCGCCCTCTTGAGCCAGTGGCTCCTTGGAGAAGCCCCTTCACCTTTTGACTGGATTTCTGTGGGCATGGTCCTTGGGGGGATGGTGCTCTTCTTCCTCGATCGCTTGAGTCCGGGGAACATGCTCGGGAATTTCGTGGCCATCGGAAGCGGCATCGCTTTTGCGTTCCTTATTGTCACCATGAGAATGCAAAAAGATGCAGAACCTCTGCAATCCGTTTTCGTGGGTAACCTCTTTGCTTCCCTTGTGGGTTTGCCTTTCTCTTTTGGTAGCTCTCCCGACCACTGTGGATGGGTTGGGCTCGTCCTCCTTGGAACAGTGCAGATTGGGCTTTCCTATTTCCTCTATGCCCAGGCCATACGAAAGGTGAAAGCCCTTGAGGCAAGCCTCATTACCATGATTGAACCTGTCCTTAACCCACTCTGGGTTTTCCTCGCTTTTGGAGAATCTCCTGGGCGTTTCGCCCTTCTTGGGGGAGGAATAATTCTCCTTGCGGTTTTCCTCCGGTACCTGAAGGGGAATCAGTAGTCACTCCTCAAGGAAGGGGATTCGGTTCTCCTCTACGACGTTACTCAATCCCCAAAGAATGTTGCGGTCTTTGTACCAGACCACACCCACAGGGTTTCTGGAAATTCGGTTTCCCCCAAAGGTTCCCTCTGCTCCCTGGAGGAGACACAGTCCCCCAACAGTATT
>JBDIWL010000192.1:0-3501 GCA_039638315.1 Candidatus Caldatribacterium thermophilum
TGATGTACCGTAACGCGGTCCGGATTTTTGGGCTCGAAGAAGCGGAAACTCAGTCCTCCCTTTCTCCCCGGGGGTCGACGTGAACGACAACCTGGGAGTCGCCGAGTTTCGCTTTGAGTTCGTCCTGGACCTGGAGGGCAATCTCGTGGGCTTCCCGGGCAGTTAAGTCCTCATTGACTTCGATGTGGAGGGAAATCACCTTCTGGTTCTGGTAATCGTGCACCAGGACGTCATGGAAGTTGAGAACCCCGGGCACTGAAAGGACCACGGTGCGCAATTTTTCCATGAATTCCTGGCTGGGGGCTTGCCCGATGAGGAAGCTCACCGAGTCCCGGACGAGTTCCACTCCCACCCAGGCCAGGAGCACCACCACGAAAAGACCCAGGTACCCATCAAGAGCGTAGACCCCAAAGCGGACCAGCACAAGACCCACACCTACAAGGAGAGAGGCGATGGCATCACTGCGGTGGTGCCAGGCATCGGCAATGAGAGCCTGGGAGTCGATCTTTTTCCCAAGGAAAATTGAGAATCTGGCCATCCACTCTTTGAAAAGGGCAGAAAACCCCATAAAGGCCACTGCCCACAGGTTCGACTCCATGGCCACTGGATGGAGAATCCGCTCTAAAGAATCCCGTCCCAGGTCATAGACTGCAAGGAAGAGGATGAGGGCAATGACAAAAGTAGCAATCTGCTCCACCCGGCCGTGTCCAAAGGGGTGCTCGTGGTCGGCGGGTTTGTCCCCCCATTTGAACCCAAGGAGCACGACGACTGAGGTAAGAACATCCGAAAGAGAGTGGAATGCGTCAGCTACCAGAGCCACGCTTCCCAGCGATAACCCAAAGAGGAGTTTCACGATAAAAAGGCCCGCATTTCCCCCAATACTTACGAGCGCTTCCAGGTAACCGACGCTTTTGCGTGAGTAGTGTCCATGGGGGAAAAGCCTTTCCCAAATCCAGGCGTTGAAATGCACAAACGTCACTCCTTAGCTGGTTTTGGTGCATACCTCTCTCGGACCATATTGTAACCGATGTAGGGAAAGTATCAATCGCTCAAGTTCGCTTTAGTCAACACTGGACTCAAAAAGGAGGTGGCGCAGAACCTCCAGGGATTCCTCAAAGAGAGGGCTGGGTGAGCCGTAACAGATTGCTCCGAAATTGCCCCAGTGCAGGGTTTTCTCAGGAACAAAAAATGGTAGGCCGTGCAGGACTTGAACCTGCAACCCACTGATTAAGAGTCAGTTGCTCTGCCAAATTGAGCTAACGGCCCACCAGCAAGGTAGAATATACTATGGAGAGGAGAGGGTGTCAAGAGGTTTTGCGGGGACAGGCCCTCTTTTTCGCAAGAGGTGGCCTGAATGAAGCAGACCGGATTTGGGGACTTCTCTATCCAGGTGAAAACAGAGGATATCGCCAGAAAGCTTGCGATACTTGCCCTCTCGGCGCGATACGATAACTCCTGCAGCAGCTCCGGAGGGAGGCGTGAGACGCATCCGTATGGCCTGGGCAACACGTATCGCAGTGGCATATGCCACACCTGGTCCTCCGATGGACGCTGTGTTTCGCTTCTTAAGATTCTTTTGACGAATTTTTGCCAAAATACCTGTAAGTACTGTATTAACCGTATCCAGAACGATATACCCAGGGCGATGTTCACCCCCGAGGAGATTGCCCGGCTCACCATAGAGATGTACCGACGCAATTACATCGAAGGGCTCTTTTTGAGCTCAGGCGTTTTCCGCCATCCGGATGAGACGATGGAGCTCATGCTGCGGGCGGTTACAATTTTGCGTTTTGTGTACCACTTCAACGGATACATTCACATAAAGCTCATTCCTGGTGCTTCGCCAGAACTCGTGCAAAAAGCTTTTGCACTTGCCGACCGGGTGAGTTCGAATCTTGAGCTTCCAACGGAAGCTTCCCTGCGTCAGCTGGCACCTGAGAAGACCTTGCCCATGCTGTATCGCCCCCTTGAGGTTGTGCGGGAGACATACGAGGAAAGGCATATGAAGGCTCCTGCCTCAACGCAACTCATCGTCGGCGCAACCAGGGATACGGACAGAACTATCCTGAGCCTTGCTACGGAGCTCTACCGGAAAAAGCTTGTTCGAAGGGTGTACTATTCGGCGTACATCCCTGTAAACCAGGATGCCGATTTGCCGAAGATAGAGAAACCACCTTTCCTGCGGGAGCACCGGCTGTACCAGGCGGATTGGCTTGTGCGGTACTACGGGTTTACCTTGGATGAGCTCTTCGAATGTGGAGAAGACCTTCCTCTTGAGGTGGACCCCAAACTTGCCTGGGCCCTGAGACATCCAGAGTTCTTCCCCGTTGAGCTGACAAGAGCTGATTACCACGAGCTCATCAGAGTTCCCGGCATTGGTCCTGTTTCGGCAAAGAAAATCCTCAAGGCCCGTAAGTACGGATGGCTCTCTGAAGACGTCCTTCGCAAGCTCGGTGTACCCCTGAAGCGGGCTCGTCCCTTTCTCACCTTGCGTGGGAAAGCCCTGGAGAAGCCTTCCCGAAAGGTCTGGCTGCCTGTGTGGGAGAAGGAGCTTCCGCTTTTTGCTCCACCTTTAGAGGAGCATTATGCATACCCTGAGATACGATGGGACCTTTGAAGGCTTTCTGACGCTTCTTGCGTACCTCTTTTCCAAAGGCGAGGAAAACGTGCGTGTGGTGAACGCCCGGCTGTCCCCTCTGGACAGCGATTTCTTCTGCCAGGACGTTCCCACTCAGCCGGAGGTTGCCAGAGGCTTTTTCAGGCACCTTCGACGTCTTCTGCCATATAGTATCTTCCGCAAGGTTTTCCTATACTACCTGTGCGATGCCGCACATCTTGAAGTACCCTTTGTGCGTGCTCTCAAGGAATCCCTCACAAGAAAGGACATATGGTGGGATATCACGAACAGAGCGGTTATGGAGCTGTACCAGGCGGAGCGGAAATTCCGCAGGGAGAGGCACCGGTGGCTTGGGCTTTTGCGGTTTGCTGAGCTTCCTGGCGGTGTTCTCTTTGCGCCCTTTGAACCTTCGTACAACGTCCTTCCCGAGATACAGAGCCATTTCGTGCGTCGCTTTCCCAATGAGCGATTCATGATTTTTGATACCCTGAGGAAACTCCTCTTCATGTACCGGGAAAGGCGAGGGGAACTCCTCTGGATTGAGGAATTTGACTTTGCGGTTCCCCGTGGTGTGGACCCCTTTGCTGAGCTGTGGAAGGTGTACTTTACAGAGATAGCCATTCCTGAACGAAAAAACCCCAGAAGGCAACAGGGAAGAGTGCCTCTGCGGGTGCGGAAGTTCCTTCCGGAATTCTGGTAGTTCGGGTATAATAGACAAAAAGAGCGAATTTTCCCGGGTGTTCGGGAAACCGGTGCAAATCCGGTGCGGACCCGCCGCTGTGAGAGGGGACGAAAGGTGCAAGAAGCCACTGGGGAAACCCGGGAAGGCGCACCGAGTAGGCCAGTACCCTCAAGCCAGAAGACCGGCCCGGGAAGGTGTGTTT
>JBDIWL010000193.1:0-3489 GCA_039638315.1 Candidatus Caldatribacterium thermophilum
ACGCTTTGCCCCAGTATTATCTGCAACCTCAAGCATAGTTCTCGGTTGAATCAATTTCCTCTCCTCCCTTGACTCTTGCTTTTTCAAGCAAAGCGACCACTCTCCACCGCTTGGTCTTACTCAAAGGCCGCGTTTCTTCGATGAGAACTTTATCACCTACCGAGCACATGTTATTCTCATCGTGAGCTTTAAATTTGACACTGCGCCGAATTTTTTTCTTGTACAGCGGGTGTTCGGTGATACGCTCTACGCGTACCACAACAGTCTTGTCCATAGCGTCGCTTACCACTTCGCCAACGAATCTTTTTCGCATGCCCATATCTAACGGCCCCCCTGCCGCTTTGCAGCAAGTTCTCGTTCTCGAAGAATGGTCTTGATGCGAGCGATGTCTCTCTTCACAGCCTGGATTCTCTTGGGATTGGCAAGCTGCCCTGTTATAGCCTGGAAACGGAGGTTGAAAAGCTCCATCCGGAGATCTTTCAACTTCTGATGCAGCTCCTCATTCGTAAAATTCCTCAACTCCGAAGCTTTCACCACCATCACCCCTACTCAACCCGTCGTTCAATAATCCGCGTTTTTATGGGAAGCTTGTGAGAGGCAATACGAAGAGCTTCATAGGCCGTTTCTTTATCTACGCCTCCCACCTCAAAGAGCACCCTTCCTGGGCGAACCACGGCAACCCAACCTTCAACAGGCCCCTTGCCCTTCCCCATTCGGGATTCTGCAGGCTTCTTCGTGTACGGCTTATCAGGGAAGATGCGAATCCAGATACGGCCCTTCTTAATGTGGCGCGAAATGGCCACCCGAGCAGCTTCTATCTGGGGATTGGTAATCCAGGCTGGTTCTAAAGCCTGCAAACCAAAGTCTCCAAAGTCCACCTCGCATCCTCGATAGGCAGTACCCTTGAGTCTTCCGCGTTGCTGCTTTCGATACTTAACTCTCTTGGGCATCAACATAATCCTCAAGCTCCTCCTCGTACCGTTCTTCCTTGGGAAGAGTAATAGCCTCTTCCTCCAGAACTTCTCCTGGCGATATGACCTCGCCCTTGAAAATCCAAACCTTGACACCAATCTTCCCATAGGTTGTAAGGGCCTCAGCAAAGCCATAGTCAATGTCCGCTCGAAGTGTCTGGAGCGGCAGGCGACCCTCTCGATACCATTCTTCCCGAGCGATTTCTGCTCCTGCAAGGCGACCCGCACAGGCGATCTTGATACCTTTGGCACCCATCTTGAGAGCTCGAGCAATAGCCTGTTTCATCGCCCGACGATACGACACCCGGCGCTCAATCTGCGCAGCAATGTTCTCCGCCACAAGTTGAGCATCAATTTCAGGAACAGGGACTTCCTCAACCGAAATTTGGATATTTGGATTCCCTGTAAGTTGCTGCAACTCCTGGCGAAGTTTCTCAACTTCACTCCCCTTCCGTCCAATGACGATTCCAGGGCGGGCAGTCTTAATGATAACCTTGATTTGGTTTGCCAGGCGCTCGATCTCGACTTTTGAAATACCCGAACGGTAGAAACGTTCCTTAATGTATCGGCGAATTTTCAAATCCTCAAGAAGGTAATTTGTGTACTTCCCCTTTTCCGCATACCACCGGGATTGCCAGGTGGTTACGATGCCCAAACGAAGCCCAATCGGATTAACCTTCTGACCCAACTACTTTCCCTCCTCCGCCTCAGATACCACAATGGTGATGTGGGAAGTCCGCTTGCGAATGAGATATGCTCGACCAAAAGCGCGAGGATGTACCCTTTTCCAGGTTGGCCCCTGGTCAACGTATGCCTTTGATACAACGAGATTCTCCACATCCATGTTCCAGTTATTCTCGGCATTAGCAATAGCCGATTTCAAAACCTTGTACACCAGGCGAGCTGCCTTCTTGGGAATAAAGCGCAAAAGGACCAACGCTTCCTGAGCCTTCTTCCCACGGATAAGGTTAACGACCTGGCGGGCTTTTCGCGGTGAAATACGAACATACCTTGCCGTTGCCCTGGCTTCCATTTCCTCCACCCCTTATTTCAACGCTGTTGAGCGTTCTGTGGGAGCACCATGACCCTTAAAGGTCCGGGTTGGAGCAAACTCCCCAAGACGATGTCCTACCATCTGCTCCGTTATGTAAACAGGAATGTGTCGCCTCCCGTTGTATACCGCAATGGTGTGGCCAACCATTTCTGGAATAATGACACAGGCTCGCGCCCAGGTTTTTATAACCTTCTTTTCGCCACGCTTGTTCAGTTCTTCGATTTTTTTCCGGAGTTTCGGATCGACATAGGGACCTTTCTTTGAGGACCTACCCAAAGGACACAGCCTCCCTCCGTTTACTTTCTCCTCTTGATAATCCACTTGTCAGTCTGCTTGTTTCTCCGAGTCTTATATCCCTTCGTCAGAAGACCCCACGGACTCACTGGGTGTCTCCCACCATGAGCCCGTCCTTCACCACCACCATGGGGATGGTCGATGGGATTCATGGCTACACCACGAACCGTGGGTCGAATACCCAGCCACCGGCTTCTCCCAGCCTTTCCGATGGTAATGTTCTCGTGATCCACGTTACCTACCTGCCCAATAGTCGCCATGCAGTCAAGATGGATAAGGCGAATCTCTCCTGAGGGGAGACGAACGTGGGCGTAATCCCCCTCTTTTGCGAGAAGCTGTGCATAGCTTCCTGCAGAACGAACAAGTTGCCCTCCCTTTCCCTTCCTGAGCTCGATGTTGTGAATGAGCGTTCCTACCGGAATGTTGCGAAGAGGCAACGCATTTCCTGGACGGATATCGGCATCAGGACCACTCATAAGCACATCGCCCACAGAAACTCCCAAGGGAGCGATAATGTACCTCTTTTCCCCATCGGCATACTTCAAAAGGGCAATACGAGCCGAGCGGTTTGGGTCGTACTCAATCCGCTCCACTACTGCTGGAATGCCAAATTTGTCTCGTTTGAAATCGATGATACGGTACTTGCGCTTATGCCCACCTCCACGATGCCGAACAGCAATACGACCCTGATTATCCCGGCCGGCTTTGCTTTTGAGCGGTTCGAGGAGAGAACGCTCCGGTCCCTCCTTGCTTATTTCCTCAAAAGTGTAGCCAGTCATATGGCGCCGACTTGGAGTTACTGGTCTATACTCCTTGATACCCATGCTCCCAACTCCTCTTCACGTGATGTCAAAGGCCTTGATACGCTCACCGGGCTTGACAAAGACAATCGCCTTTTTCCAAGAGGATGTCCGACCCTCAAATCTTCCCAGGCGCTTCCTCTTCCCTTTAACATTGATGGTATGCACCTTCAAAACAGTAACACCGAACATTTCTTCGACAGCTTTTTTAATTTCAGGCTTCGTTGCCCGAGGATCCACTCGGAAAACGTATTTGTTTTCCTTCTGAAGCCGAAACGACTTCTCAGTCATAATGGGATGAATAATAATGCTTCGTTCATCCTTCATACCCACACACCCCCAAGAGGGAAAAGAAGGCCTCCTTCTCAGC
>JBDIWL010000194.1:0-3474 GCA_039638315.1 Candidatus Caldatribacterium thermophilum
CGCCGAGGAAGCCCACGAGATAGATGTGGCCCGAGCACAGGAAGCGGCACGGCGCGCCGAGAGCCGCCTCAGGGAACGTTCTGCAAATATCGACTTCACCCGTGCTCAGGCAGCCCTTCTTCGATCCTTTGCCCGCCTCCGGGCTGCAGCACATCTCCCGCAAAAGCCAACGGCATAGTTCACCTGGGGACAAACTCCTCAAACACTCCGGGAAGGCCAAAGAAGGAACGGAGCACCTGGACAATACGCTCTGCTGCCTTCCCATCGCCAAAGACAAACTTCTGCTCCCGCTCTCGGGGTCTTTCAAGGAGCACCAAAACCTCCCGGACAATAGCCTCTTCGTTGCACCCAGAGAGCACCCCAAGACCACTCTCGAGAACCTCCGGGCGCTCCGTGGTGTCCCGGGTCACCACAACAGGAATCCCCAGAGCCACCGCCTCCTCCTGCACTCCCCCCGAATCGCTCACCACCACACGACTCTGGGAGAGAAGCCGCACAAAGTCCGGATACGGGAGCGCATCAAGGAGAAATACCCGGGGGAGACCGGAAAGAAGGGGCACAACCGTATCCCGAACGGAAGGATTCGGGTGAAGGGGAAAGAAGACCTTAACATCCCTGCGCTCAGTGGCAATCCTTCGAATAGCCCGGGCAACTTCCGCAATGCCTTCCCCCCAGTTCTCCCTGCGGTGAGCCGTGACGGTGAGGATAGTGCCATCCTGAGCTTCCCGCCTGAGGACCGGGTGGGTGAAAGAAGGATGCGCAGCAAGGATGCGAAAGAGGGCATCGACAACTGTATTTCCGGTGACGAAAATACGTTTTTCCGGGATGCCTTCGCGGAGAAGGTTTTCTCGAGCCCGGGGCGTTGGAGCAAAATGGAGGTCCACAATGTGTCCAATGAGCACCCGGTTCATTTCCTCAGGAAAGGGACTGTACTTGTGGAAAGAGCGCAGACCCGCCTCCACGTGGGCGCAGGGAATCTGGAAGTACAGGGCGGCAAGGGCTCCACAGAACGCAGAGGTCGTATCCCCCTGGACAACCACAAGGTCTGGCCGATCCTCGGCAAAAACTTTCTCAAGACCCTCGAGAATCCGGGATGTGAGGTAAAAGAGGGATTGCCGCTTTACCATAACCCCAAGGTCATACCGGGGTGTGACACAGAAGACCTCGAAAAAGGCCTCAGCCATCTCCCGGTGCTGCCCGGTATGGACAACCCACGGGGTGAACGCCTCTTCCCTCCTGAGGGCGTGAATAAGGGGAGCAAGCTTCACAATCTCTGGGCGGGTTCCAAGGACAAAGGCAACGCTAATGGCGGGCAAGAGGCTTCTTCTCCTCAGGAAGTTCGGTGACTTTCAGATTTTTCCCAAAGCTCACAAAGAAGAGGACAACAAGGAAGAAAAGGAGCAGGGAGTACGTGCTGTTCGCAAGGAAGGTGTTCATGAAAACAGCTATGCCCCCACAGAGCGCGCTGATAGCATAGAAAATGGTCACCACCTCACGCTTTGAGTACCCCCGCTCAAGGAGCCGGTGGTGGAGGTGTCCCCGGTCAGGAGAGGAGATGGGAAGACGGTTCTTCCTACGGCGGACAATGGCAAAAAGCGTATCAAAAATAGGAACACCGAGAATGAGAGCAGGAAGTGCCAGAGTAAAGGCAGCGGCACTCTTCACCGCCCCCTGAACGGAAATCACCGCAAGCATACCTCCAAGGAAGAGCGCCCCACCATCTCCAAGGAAAATTCTTGCCGGAGGAAAGTTGTAGAGAAGGAAACCCAGGGTAGCACCGGCAAGGAGAAAGGCAAAGAGTGCCGGTTCCACTCTCCCCTCTTGCAGGGCAATGATGCCAAGGGTGAAGGCGGCAATGACACCCACTCCCCCAGAGAGCCCATCGAGTCCATCGATCAGGTTCAGAGCATTCGAAATCCCCACAATCCAGAGAAGCGTAATGGGGTACCCGAGCCACCCCAGGTACACCACATGGTTCCAGGGGAGGGTAAAGAAACGGATGACCACACCCCCTGAAAGGAGGAAAAGAGCCCCAAGGCACTGGCCGATGAATTTCCCCCAGGGAGGAAGAGAAAGGATATCGTCGAGAAGTCCAGTGGCGAAAATGACACTGATACCAAGGAGGAACAGGGGTGAAATGGAAAGGGGGAAGAACAGGGAGAGCAACCCGAGGCTTCCCAAAAAGGCCCCAAAAACTCCAAGCCCCCCAAGGCGAGAGACAGGGCGGTCGTGGATTTTACGCTCCCCATCGGGAAGGTCAAAGCACCCCCGCCACTCGCTGAAACGAATAACGCAGGGAGTGAGTCCTAAGGCAAAGAGGAAGGCAAAGAAGGGGGAAAAGAGCGCTTCACGGAGCATCGCTCTGTCCCTCCGAAAAAACCGTAACCTCGATTCCAGCTTCCTCAAGGAGCGCTTCGGCAAGGGGGTCTGGATAGGGGTTCTCGTAGACAATCCGGACAATTCCGGCATTGATGAGCATTTTGACACAGAGAATACAGGGTTTGTGCGTGCAGTAAAGCGTTGACCCTTTGGTACTCACCCCGTAGAGAGCTGCCTGGATAATGACGTTTTGCTCGGCATGAAGTCCCCGGCAGAGCTCGTGCATCTGCCCTGAGGGGATGTTCTTCACGTTCCGAAGGCAGGTCTCCTCAGTACAGTGGGCAATGCCCGTCGGCGCACCGTTGTAACCGGTAGCCAGGATACGTTTCTCCTTAACGAGGACTGCACCAACCTGTCTCCTAATGCAGGTGGAGCGAGTCGCCACAAGATGGGCGATAGCTATAAAGTACTCATCCCACCCGGGTCGAACTTTCTCGCTCTTCGTAGGCACAGATTTTGGCCACTCTTCGGGCATGGCGGTCTCCCTGAAACTCGCTTTCAAGCCACACTTTCACAATCTCCCGTGCCAGACCCACACCAATGACCCGCTCTCCCATGGTCAGCACATTGGCGTCATTGTGTTCCCGAGAAGCACGTGCTGAGAAGACATCATGGCACAGAGCCGCTCGAATTCCCCGAACCTTATTTGCCGCAATGGACATGCCCACTCCTGTTCCGCAGATGAGCACACCCCGGTCTCCCTTGCCCTGCGCCACAGCCTCAGCGACCCGGAAGGCGACATCTGGGTAATCAGAAGGCGCATCTCCGTACACCCCGTAGTCTTCCACTTCATGCCCCAAAGAGGCAATATACGCCTTCAAGTCTTCTTTGAGTCTAAAACCTGCATGGTCACAGCCAATAAGAATCCGCACCGTTTTCCCTCCTCATCTGGAAAAGACTCGCCCGCACGCTTCCCGTATAGTCGCGGATTTCCCGAACGTAAGTAAGTCCAGAGCGTGCCCCAAGGGCGGCAACCGCTTCCCTCTGAGCAGGATCGTGCTCCACAAAGAGAAACCCCCCATCTCGCAGGAACAAAGGAGCCTCAGCAAGAATCCTCCGGATGACCTCAAGGCCATCTTTGCCTCCAAGAAGGGC
>JBDIWL010000195.1:0-2740 GCA_039638315.1 Candidatus Caldatribacterium thermophilum
CCCCTTAGAGAATGCCCGAATTGATCTCCTCCTCAAGCGAGGCAGTGAAGAACTCTTCCTCGAGGTAAAATCGTGTACCCTATTCTCCAATGGTCTTGCCATGTTTCCTGATGCTGTCACTGTGCGAGGGAAGAAACACGTGGAACTTCTTGGGAGGCTGGGTGGTGCAATACTTTTTGTGGTGCATTCCTCTTCGTGTTTCGCTTTTCTTCCCGACTTCCATACGGACCCGGATTTTGCCCGGACACTGTACGCCTTTCGGGAGAGACTCCGCATCCACGCCGTGGCGGTACGCTGGGACGAAAGCAGGAGTTTTGCGTATATTCGGAATCTTTTCATCCCCTGGGAAGTGTACGAAGAAGAAGCTCGCAATCGAGGGAGCTACCTTCTCGCAGGGTACCTTAAGGAGGATACGTACATACCTATTGGGAACCTTGGAGAGCGGTTCTTCGCTAAAGGCTTTTACCTCTACGTTGGGTCAGCCATGCAGTCCCTTTCACGACGTGTACAGAGGCATTTCCGAAAGGCCAAAAAGAAACACTGGCACATCGATTTCCTTCTCCCTTTTCTTGAGGACCTTCGTGCTTTCCCTATACAGAGCTCAGAGGACCTTGAGTGCGCTCTTGCCCGGGAATTAAGGCGTATCTCCCAGGAAGTCCCATCCTTTGGGTCTTCAGATTGTTCCTGTCCAAGCCACCTCTTCCATATGCCCCAGTCGCCTCTTGAGAACGAGGCTTTTGTGGAGATTCTCCTTCATTTTCGCATAGGAAGGATAGCGGAAAAGCTCAGAGGCTGTTGACTGTGGGAAAATAGGGATTTATAATCTAAACCGGTCAAATACCTGTTTCTTGGGAGGTGAGAGGAGGAAAAAAATTGTAAGCGTTCTGCTCTGTTTTTGTCCTTTTTCAAGTTACCAAATCTTGCATCAGGGGGGATGTGCTCGATGGAATGGCGTAAGGTAAGTGTTCTTCTTCTGTCTGTAGTTTTCGTGTTGGGATTTGTGTTTGGAGCGCTTGCGCAGGAAGGCGCATCAGAGCTTGAAATTCAAACAGCTAATGCAGCCTTTGAGGCGGCAGATAAGGGGAACCCCGATCCAGCCTGGAAGGGGCAAAAGCTCACCATCGCGGTGTACTCTGCAGGTCCTCGAGGTGCAATTTCTGGTCCGCTGTACTTCTGGCGTCCGTACTTTGAGAAGCTCACCGGTGCCACCTATGATATCGTAGAAATTCCCTTTGGAGAGCTGCGAGAAAAGATTTTCACCGACCTCATGACCGGTACTGGCACCTACGATATCATTGTTGGTCCAAGCTGGTTCTACGGCGACTACATCATGAACGACTGGATTGTTCCTTCTGAGGAATTCATCAACGATCCTCGTATGCCCAAGTGGGATCCAGAATCCATCGCCCTTCCAGTCCGGGAACTCTACATGTGGGGCGACAAACTCGTTGGATACAACAATGACCACGATGGCCAGGTCATCTACTACCGTCGGGACATTTTGAGTGACCCGAAGTGGCAGGAAGAGTTCAAGAAGGAAAAGGGTAAGGATATGCCCACTCCACCCTGGACCTGGGAAGAGGTCTACGAAATCTGCGACTTCTTCAACGGCAAAGATTGGAACGGTGACGGCGAACCAGATTATGGTATCAGCATGCACCTCAAAGTCGGAGGTCAGGGCTTCTTCCACTTCATGGCGCTTTCCGCACCGTATGTCGTTTCGCCAGCTCCTGGCGATGACCCAGCAAAGGTCACCCGTTACCACAACGTGTACTGGTTCGATCCTGAGACCATGGAGCCTCTTGTGAACACTCCTGGATTTGTTGAGGCACTTAATATGCTCATCAAGCTCTCGAAGACCGGGCCTTCTGCCATGTTTGGATGGAGCCTTGGCGAAGCCTGGGATGCTTTCCTCCGTGGCAAGGCAGTCATGTGCTGGTCCTGGGGTGACGTTGGATCCCTTGCACAGCTTCCTGACCGTTCCGATATCAAAGGTAAACTCGGTGTTGCACCAATTCCTGGTAGCGAGAAGTACTACGACCTTGAGACCAAGCAGTGGGTGAACAAGAAGAACTTTGTAGCCAATACAGTTGGTGCATCCTGGCACGGTGTCATCTCCAAGTACTGCAAGAACAAAGAACTTGCTGCCTACTTCCTCTCCTGGCAGGCCACACCACAAATCAACCACTGGAACGTTGTCTGGGGTTGGACAGGTGTTGACCCAGGAACAAGCTACGACTTCCTGCAGCCAACTGGGAAGGCTACCATCGAAGAATACGTGGCAACTGGATACGATGCCGAAGATGCTCGGCAGTTCGTTACCGCCTACGAAGAAATGTGGACCAAGTACCCGCTCCGCCAGACATACCTCCGTATCCCCGGCACTCCGGAAATGTGGGAAGTCTACGATATCCACCTCTCGGAGGCTGTAACAGGACAGGTATCACCAGAAGAAGCGCTGAATCGTATTGCCGAGGAATGGAAAGCCATTGTAGAGCGTTACGGTAAGGATACCCTGAAGAAGATCTACCAGGAGGCTATTGGCTACAAGCCAGAGTGAGAGAACATGCATTGAGGGGGAAGGGGTGGTTACCCCTTCCCCCTTCTTTTGTGTTGTGGAAAGGGAGAGTGACAGATGAAACGGAGAGCGAGAGAAAAAGGAAACGTCTTTGTTGCCCCTGCTATTCTCTGGGTGCTTACATTTACCATTTTTCCCCTTGTGTACTCTTTTCGTATTAGC
>JBDIWL010000195.1:2750-3458 GCA_039638315.1 Candidatus Caldatribacterium thermophilum
TTTCCAAGGTTCTCTATGGGAAAATTGCCGGATTTGCTGGAGCGGCAAATTACCTCCGCATGTTTGGGGATTACCGCTTCTGGGGCACGCTCCGCTTTACCCTGATCTTTGTGGCTTTTAGTGTTTGCGTGACGACGCTCATCGGGCTTGGCCTTGCTGTCGTTTTCAATCGCAAGATGAAGGGTCTTAAGGCCTTTCGTTCCATCCTCACCATGCCGCTTTTCACTGCTCCTGTTGCCCTGGGGTACCTTGGTGTCATGATGTTTTACGAGGAGAACGGGCCAATTAATGTCCTTTTAAAGTACATTGGTTT
Organism: Candidatus Caldatribacterium thermophilum; assembly: GCA_039638315.1. Taxonomy (GTDB): domain Bacteria; phylum Atribacterota; class Atribacteria; order Atribacterales; family Caldatribacteriaceae; genus Caldatribacterium; species Caldatribacterium thermophilum. The sequence continues at coordinate 3,064 of JBDIWL010000195.1, forward strand.
GGGGAAAGTGCCCTGGCTTTCTCATCCCCTCTGGGCAACTCTGGCAATATGCCTTGTCGATGTCTGGCAGTGGACGCCCTTTGCTTTTATCATTCTCCTTGCAGGATTGCAGTCCATTTCAGACGAAATCTATGAAGCGGCGATTATCGACACCTCTTCCGGCTGGGCCATTTTCCGGCACATTACGCTCCCAATTCTTTCGCCAGTCCTTGGAACGGTCATCATGCTCCGGATGGTTGATGCCTTTAAAGCCTTCGACATTCCCTTTAGTCTCACCAGCGGTGGTCCAGGAACGGCAACGCGAACCCTTACCTTCTACATCTACACCCAGGGACTTCGCAATTTCGACCTTGGATATGCCAGTGCCATGGCCTACTTTCTCCTTGCTATCACCA
>JBDIWL010000196.1:0-3439 GCA_039638315.1 Candidatus Caldatribacterium thermophilum
CGCCAAGGCGATTCGGCTTGCCCTCTTTGGGACGCATTACCGGAACCCTGTCAACATCGACCAGGAGCTCCTTGAAGCATCGTCTCAGTTCCTTGAGCGCATCAAGAATTTTCTCCGAAACCTTGCTTTCATTCGGAAGAAGGTAGAGGAAAACCCCGGCTGGAGGAAGGAAGGGGACAGCGAGGTTCTCGGAGAAATTGCGCGATTCCAGAGGCTCTTCTTTGAGGCTCTCGCCGATGACTTCAACACTCCTCAGGCTCTCGGGGTCTTTGGGGAGTTCATGCGCTTTGGGAACCGGTACCTGCTTCCTTCCCGGGGAAGGTGGAGCACAGAGGTCCTCAGCGCCATGGAGGTTTTCCTTGAGGTGGTCGAGCGGGTTCTTGGTATCATCCCCTGGGCGGAACTCGGTGCAGAGGACCGGGAAGTTCAGGCCCTTGTGGAAGAACGGGAAAGGGCTCGAAAGGAGAGGAACTTTGCTCTGGCTGATGCTCTGCGGGAGCGCATTCGGGCTCTTGGGTATGTCGTTGAGGATACGCCCCTTGGGGCTCGCTTCTTCCGGCACGAGGGGAGGGAAGGATGAGCGCGTACATTTACGGGAGGCATCCTGTTTTTGAGGCGCTCAAAGCAAAAAGAAGGGCTTTTGAGCGACTCTTCCTTGGGAAAAATGTCCAGGGTGATATCATCCGGCGTATTGAGAGCCTTGCCCAGAGTCTTGGCATTCCTGTGGAACGGGTGGACCGAAGGGTCCTTGAGGAACTTGTGGGTGAGGACGCTGTGCACCAGGGAGTGGTGCTCCTCTGCGGGGAGAGGCTTGCGCCTTCCTGGAAGGAAATCCTTGCGAGGGTCAGAGGCAAGAGGGATTCTCTTGTGCTTTTCGTCGATAGAGTTGAGGATCCGCGGAATCTTGGAGCCATCATTCGGACAGCGGCGTTTTTCGGTATCCAGGGGGTTATCGTGAGTAAAGCACGCTCAGCACCTCTTGATTCCCGGGTGGTGAAGGCTGCAGCTGGGGGAGTGGAGGCAAGCGATGTCATCCAGGTGAATAACTTCACCGAGGTTGTTCGAGCCTTCAAGGAGGCGGGGTGCGTCATTGCCGGTCTTGAGGGAGATGGTGAGGTCGTTCTCTGGGACTTTGATCCAGGCCCTTTTCCAGTGGGGCTTGTGGTGGGTGGAGAGAACACAGGTATTCGGAACATCGTCCGGTCGCTCTGCGATGTGGTTGTACGTATTCCAGGAAGTGGAAGCATTGCATCTCTCAACGTCTCTGTTGCCACCGGGATAGCGATTGCTGCAATAATCCAAAGGAGGAAGGGACATGGTTCGCAAGGGTGAGGTTATCGAGGGGAAGGTTGTCGATTTTGCGCTTCCCGAATGCCACGGAGTTCTCAAAGAGGACGGTTTTGTGGTCTTTGTCCCCCTTGTCTTGAAGGGTGAGGTGTGTCGGGTAGAGGTAGAAAAGGTGAAACGGAACTTCGCTCTCGGGAGGGTACTTGAGGTCCTTGAGGCATCCCCTCAGCGGGTTACCCCACCCTGTCCGCATTTCCACGAGGGTTGTGGAGGGTGCCAGCTACAATTTGTCGCCTATGAGGAACAGGTATGCTTGAAAAGGGACCACGCACTCTCTGTCCTTGAGCGTATCGGGCGGGTTGACCCTGGGAAGGTGCTCCTTGAGGAATTCGTTCCCTCGCCACAACCTTTTGCGTACCGGAATAAGATGGAGTTTACCTTTGGGGAGAGGAATGGAGAGCTCCTCCTTGGCCTTCGCCCCGCTAACCGGTACTGGGACGTGGTGGACCTTAAAACGTGCTTCCTCATGAGGAGGGACCTTGTGGAGAAACTCCTTGAACTCTTCCGGGAGTACGGGAAACGTCACCGCATTCCTGGTTACGACCCGGTGCAGAAGACGGGAGTGTTGCGCAATCTCCTCGTCCGGTACAGTGGAACGACTGGAGACCTTTTCGTGGGTCTTGCGACAACGAGCTTTGAACTTCCCGAAAAGGACCAGCTTGTGGAGGCGCTTCGAGAACACTTCCCGGAACTTCGAGGCTTCATGCACATTGTGAATAACTCCCCAGCAAGCGCTCTCCTTTTTGAAGAGAAACGGATGCTCTGGGGAGAGCCGTATGTTTTTGAGCGCATTGACGATCTTACCTTCCGGGTCTCCGCGGAGAGTTTTTTCCAGGTACACGCAACACTTTGTGGTTCGCTTTATGCGAAAATCCGGGAGTACCTCCTTGCGAATGGACCGGTGTCCACGGCCCTTGACCTGTACTGTGGCGGTGGAGGTATTGGGATTTTCGTGGCCGATGTGGTGGAGAAGGTCGTGGGGGTTGAGGAAAACCCTAAGGCGGTTGAAGACGCTCTTCACAATGCACGGAGGAATAACCGCCTGAACTTCACCTGTATCCCCGGGAGAGTGGAGAAGCTCCTTGCCTCTTCCCGTTTCCGTGTGGATGCGGTCATTGTGGACCCTCCGCGGGCTGGTCTGGACAAGAAAGTCGTGCAGAGGATTGCGGCACTGTCACCACGCAGCGTTGTGTACGTCTCCTGCAACATCGGTACTTTCGCCCGGGACGTGGCGCTTTTTCGGGAACGAGGGTACGAGCTCTTCAGGATGAGTCTTTTTGATCTTTTCCCGCAGACACCCCATTTTGAGACGGTGGCACTTCTTGCACGAAACTGAGAAAAATCAAAGGAAAGGTCTTGCAAAAGTCCTGTAAGCTCAGTAAAGTATTGCCAACAAGGCAGGTGAAGGACATGAAGGCCACGGTGAGTACAAAGCGGGTTGCAAACCTCAAGGCATGTGTGGCCGACCGGGTATGTCGGCTTCGGGGCGAAGGAGCCTTTGAAATTCTTGCCCTCGTGAAGCAACTTGAAAAGCAGGGGAAAGACATTATCCACCTTGAGATTGGGGAACCTGACTTTGATACTCCAGAAAATGTGAAGGAAAAAGCTATTCAGGCCATTCGTGAGGGACACACCTATTACGTTCCCTCTGCTGGGATAGATGAGCTTCGAGAAGCAGTCTGCGTGTACATGAAACGGAGCCGGGGCATAGATGTCTCCCCGGAGGAGGTTATCATTACCCCTGGTGCAAAACCCGTCATTTTCCTGAGTTTCCTCCTCCTCCTTGAGGAAGGGGATGAGGTCATTTACCCAGACCCTGGCTTCCCTGCTTACCGCTCGATTATTGATTTTGTGGGAGCGAAAGCTGTGCCCTTGCGCCTTCGGGAGGAGCACGATTTCCGGATAGATGTGGACGAGCTCCGGCGCCTTGTGACGCCCAGAACGAAAATGATTGTTCTGAACTCCCCTGGGAATCCCACGGGTTCCGTCCTCACCCGTGAGGATATGGCAGAAATTGCCCGCCTCGCTGAGGAGGAGGACCTCCTCATTTTTACCGATGAGGTCTACAGCGAAATCATTTACGATGAGCCTC
>JBDIWL010000197.1:0-3418 GCA_039638315.1 Candidatus Caldatribacterium thermophilum
GGTCTCATGGCGCGCCTTGACAAGACCTTCCCCACCAACGACTGCGCCATGTGCATCCTCTCGCCGAAACTCGTTGAATGTGGCCGCCACCGCAACATTGAGGTACTCACCCTTGCGGAGGTCGTTGAGGTTTCAGGAGAACCGGGGCATTTCGTGGTGACGGTCCGTGAGAACCCTCGCTACGTGGATGTTGCCTCCTGCACCGGGTGTGGGGATTGTGCAGATGCCTGCCCGGTGGAGGTACCGAATGCGTTTGAGGGAGGACTGAGCCGCCAGAAGGCTATCTTTCGTCTCTTTCCCCAGGCTTTCCCCGGGGCCTATGGGATTTACAAAAGGGGCGTACCCAACTGCCAGGCTGCCTGCCCTCTGGAGCAGAAGGCCCAGGGGTACATTGCCCTTATCCGGCAGGGACGTTTTGAGGAAGCTCTGAAGGTTGTGCGCATGGACAACCCTTTCCCGGGTATTTGCGGTCGGGCGTGTCACCACCCCTGCATGGAGGAGTGCCAGAGGGCGATGCTTGATGCCCCCCTTCGTATTCCTTACCTCAAGCGCTTCCTCGTCGATTGGGAACGTAGCCTCAAAAAGGCATGTATTCCTGAAGTGCGAGAGGAGCGCCCGGAACGGGTGGCTGTGGTTGGGGCAGGACCAAGTGGCCTGAGCTGTGCGTATTTCCTGCGCCTTTTCGGGTACCAGGTGGTGGTCTTTGAGGCCCAAAAGCAACCGGGGGGTATGATGCGCTTTGGGATTCCCCCGTATCGCCTTCCCCGGGAGGTTGTGGATTGGGAGATTCAGGTCCTCGAGGAACTCGGTGTGGAGATACGTTGTGGCACTGCCTGGGGGAAGGATTTCACCCTTTCGGACCTCTTTGCCCAGGGGTTTGCTGCGGTGTACCTTGCCTGTGGGGCGTGGAAGGGGGCAAAGCTTGGTATTCCAGGGGAAGACCATCCCCAGGTTGTCGATGGTCTGGCGTACCTTTTCCGCTGTCACCTTTCTGGGGATGTGCCGCAGGCTGAGCGGGTAGCCGTGATTGGTGGGGGGAACGTGGCCATCGACTGTGCCCGGACAGCTCTCCGCCAGGGGGCGAGAGAGGTCACCGTGTACTACCGCCGTTCCTTCGACGAGATGCCAGCTCGCCCGGAAGAGATTGCAGAGGCAAAAGAAGAGGGTGTGGAGTTCGTCTTCTGTGCGGCGCCAAAACGTTTCCTGGAGAGAGACGGGCATCTCCTCCTTGAAATGCTTGGGGTGCGGCTCTGTGCCCCTGACGAATCCGGGAGACGGCGGCCTGAAAGTATTCCGGGGAGTGAGTTCACCGTCTCGGCAGATCTCTACATCGTGGCTACAGGGCAGAAGGTGGCTATTCCCGAAGGCGAGGGTCTTGAATGCACTCCCTGGGGAACGGTACAGGTGGACCGGAACCTGGCAACTTCAGTACCCCGGGTGTTTGCGGGGGGTGACCTTGTTCTGGGACCGGCAACCCTTGTGGAAGCCATAGCCCACGGGAAGAGAGCCGCCCACGCTATCGATGCCTTCCTGCGCGGGCAGCCTTTTGCAGAGCATCCCCGCTCCCCTGCACCTCTTGCCATTCCCTGGGGTGCAGAGAGGAATCCCGGGGAATCTCCACAGAAACTCGAGGTGGCAAAGCGACTTTCAGGGTTCTCTGAGGTTGTCCTTGGGTACACCGAAGAAGAAGCCAGAAGAGAAGCCGCAAGATGCCTCTCCTGTGGTGGGTGTGCCGAGTGCCTGCGGTGTGTTGCAGCGTGTAAAAGGAATGCCATACGCCACGAGGAACAGGTTTCTTTCCGGACACTTGAGGTTGGCGCCATCATTTACGCCCAGGGGACAGAGGTGTTCCGCCCCGAGAAAGTGCTTCGGGAACTTGGCCTTGGGCGGTACCCAAACGTTATCACAAGCCTCGACTTTGAGCGCATCCTCAGTGCCTCCGGACCCACAAAGGGGCGGGTTGTTCGTCCCTCCGATGGCAAGGTGCCTGAGAACATCGCCTTTGTCCAGTGCGTGGGGTCCCGGGATGTGCAGCGGGGGTACTCCTACTGCTCCTCGGTGTGCTGCATGTACGCTATCAAAGAAGCCCTCGTGGCCTGGGAGCACCTTCGCATGGAGGGAGAGAGTGCAGACCTTAAGGTCACCATATTCCTCATCGATATGCGGGCCTTTGGGAAGGACTTTGAACGGTACTACGAACGGGCGAAAGCGCAGGGCATTCGTTTCGTCCGGGGGCGGGTGAGCCACGTCGTCCTGGAGGGGGACGGAAACCTTGCGGTTTTCTACGTTGATGAGAGAGGAAAGAGGACACGTGAGGTTTTCGACCTTGTGGTCCTCTCCGTGGGCCTCTGCGTCCCTGAGGAGGAAAGGAAACGCCTTGCAGCGCTTGGCGTTTCCCTCGATCCGGAAGGGTTCCCGTACGTTTCCGCCTTCGGGACGCGGATGGTACGGCCTGGGGTTTTCGTGTGCGGGAGCCTTGCCGGCCCCAAGGATATCCCGGGGACAGTGGTTGAGGCAGCTGCTTCAGCCTGTGAGGCTGGAACGCTTCTTGCCCCGTCCCGTTTCCAGCGTGTTCAGGAAAGAACGTACCCCAGGGAGCGGGACGTACGTTCTGAACCGTTGCGCATTGGGGTTTTCGTGTGCCGCTGTGGGATTAACATTGCTGGAGTCGTGGATACGAGAGACGTCGTGGCCTGGGCGAGGGAACTTCCCGGGGTGGTGTACGCGGAAGAGAACCTCTACACCTGTTCTCAGGATACCCAGGAGCGTATCAAGGAGACCATCGAAGCGTACCGCCTCAATCGGGTGGTCGTGGCTTCCTGTTCTCCCCGAACCCATGAACCCCTCTTCCGGGAGACTTTGAAAGAGGCAGGCCTCAACCCGTATCTCTTCGTCATGGCGAACATCCGTGACCAGTGCTCCTGGGTGCACCAGGAGGAGAGGGAGAAGGCTACTGAAAAGGCGAAGGACCTTGTGGCCATGGCGGTGGCTCAGGCCGCTCTCCTTGAACCCCTTGCGCCCCTTTCTGTTCCTGTGGAGAAGGCAGTGCTTGTTATTGGTGGGGGTCTTGCGGGAATGACCGCTGCCTTGGAAGCGGCAAAGCAGGGACTCACCGTTTACCTTGTGGAGCGGGAAGAGGACCTTGGGGGGCAGGCCCCCCTGTACACCCTTGAGGGAGTGGACCTTGTTGCGTTTCGGGAGGAGCTCAAAAGGTGCATTGCCGAGAATCCGAATATCCAGGTGTTCACAAAGAGCAGGGTCCTTGAGGTCAATGGTTTCGTGGGGAATTTTGAGAGCCTTGTGGAAAGGGAGGGCACCCTCCATACCCTGAAGCACGGGGGAATCATCGTTGCCACGGGTGGGAAAGCGTACCTTCCTGAGGAGGGGGTGTTCCTCTACGGGGAAGACCCCCGGGTGC
>JBDIWL010000198.1:0-3368 GCA_039638315.1 Candidatus Caldatribacterium thermophilum
GCCCTCCTTGTCCTCCAAAGAAGGATGGCTTCAAGTGTTCGGGCAGTCCGTCTGTCCCTTGAGCGACGTCGGGAAAGACTTAAAAAGCTCCTCGAAGAGGGGAAGTGGCTCCTTGAGGGATATGCGTTTGATGAAGATGAACTTGAGGATGCGCCCGAAGCCGAGCGTTTGAAACAGGAAGAGGAAATGCTTGAACGCCTGACGGCGGCGGAGACTCCAGAAGAGCTTGAGGAGGAAATTGGCGTTCTCAATGACCTTATTCATCTTGCCCGGGAAGCCGAACGGCAGGAGATTGAAACAAAGCTCCGGGAGCTCTACCGTGTGATGCAGGACGAGAGGATTCGGGAAACTGGAGAGAAACTCCTCATTTTCACCGAGTCCCGGGAAACTCTGGAGTACCTTGCCGAAAAGCTCAGGGGCTGGGGATACAGCGTTGCCACCCTCCATGGTGGCATGAATCTCGATGCCCGCATTCGGGCAGAAGAAGAGTTCCGGAAAAGTGCCCAGGTCATGGTTTCCACAGAAGCAGGTGGTGAAGGTATTAACCTGCAGTTCTGTTCCCTCATGGTCAACTACGACATCCCCTGGAATCCCAATCGCCTTGAGCAGCGCATGGGACGCATCCACCGCTACGGGCAGCGAAAGGAAGTCCATATTTACAACCTTGTAGCCAGCGATACCCGGGAGGGAAAGGTTCTCGAGGCGATGTTCAGGAAACTCGAGCGGATACGGGAAGCCCTGGGGAGTGACCGGGTTTTTGACGTCATCGGGGACCTTCTTCCGGGGAGGAGCCTCAAGGACCTCATCGTGGATGCCATCGCCAGCCGCAGAACTATTGAGGATATCCTCACCGAGATTGATGCCACTCCCGATGAGGAGGCTATACGCAGGGCCCGGGAGGTCACTCTTGAAGCCCTGGCAGTGCGGCACATTGACCTCCAGCGTGTTCTTGGTGAAGAACGCTATGCCCGGGAGCACCGGTTAGTCCCCGAGTACATTGAGCAATTCTTCCTCAGAGCAAGTGCAGCCTGTGGCCTCAGGGTAGAACGTAACCGGGATGGAACGCTTCGGGTTCCTTACGTTTCGTCTGACTTTCGCAGCGTTTCCCCATCTTTTAAGCAGCGCTTTGGAGAGGTCTTCCGGGAGTACCACGGGCTGGCCTTTGACAAGGATACTGCTCGCCGCCATGGAGCAGTGTTCATAGCCCCGGGACACCCGCTCCTTGAGACGGTTATAGAGAACATTCTTGTAAAAAGCGAGGACGATTTGCGCCGTGGTGCGGTGTTCATCGATCCCGACGGGCGTCTCGACGGATGGCTCTGGTTCTTCGAAGGCGAGATTCGGGATGGGAAAGACCAGGTCGCTGGCCGGCGCATCTTTGCCGTGTTCCAGTCCGCCACCGGTGAGCTCCAGGAGGTCAACCCCTCTATCCTCTGGGACCTCAAACCCGGCACACCTGAGCATCCTCCTGAACCCTCGCCTGGGGAAGAGGTCGTTTTCGGGCATGTTCTTGGAATACTTGAGGCGTACCGCGACGAGCTTGAGAAGAGGCGGCGGCGCGCTGCAGAAATCAAGCGTAAATACGGCCTGCAGTCTCTCGATGAACTCATCATGGAGTCCGAATCGAAACTCATTGACTATGAGACACGACGGCTCAAGGGGGAGAACTTCCCCGAGGTTGAGCTCCAGAACGAGAGGCGGCGCAATGAGGAACTGAAGGCGCGCAAAAGAGCCCTTGAGCAGGAAATCCAGTGGGAGGTGAGTCTTTCTGCTGCAGAACCAAAACTCCTTGGTGTTGCCCGGATTCGGCCGCTTCTCCGGGAGGATTTTCCCAGAGAGGACCCGGCAATTGAGGCTATCGGCATGCAGGTAGCAATGGACTACGAGCTTTCCCAGGGACGCAGGCCACAGGACGTTTCCAGAGAGAACCTGGGTTACGACATTCGCTCTGAAAGCCCGGATGGCACCGTTCGCTACATCGAGGTCAAAGCCCGGGCCCATACAGGACCGGTTGTCCTCACCCCGAATGAGTGGCTTAAAGCGCGCCGCCTGCAGGAAGAATACTGGCTGTATGTGGTGGAAAATGCGGCGGGCAACCCCCGCCTCTTCACCATTCAGAACCCGGCAGTGAAGTTCACGCCGCAGGAGATCAGGGAGGTGGTACGCTACGTCATCAGCGACTGGAAGGAACACGCAGAATGAGGGTAGGGTACTTTCTGGGGTTACCTGAGTGGAGAATTTTACTGTCCAGGAGGTCCGTCCATGGCTGAGCAAAGGAAACGGCTCATCGAAGTTGACTTTCCCCTGCGGAAGGTTTCTGAAGCATCGGTACGGGAAAAGAATATCCGCCACGGGCACATTTCCACGCTCCATATCTGGTGGGCACGGCGACCTCTTGCGGCTTCAAGGGCCACGACGCTGGCAGCCCTTGTGCCGGGTGATGGGGCAAGGCAAGAAGAACTCCTGCGCCTCATCAGTAACCTCTCCCCCTGGGAAGCAGTGCAAAAAGAGGATAATCCTGACCTTGTCAGAGCCCGGATGCTCATCCGTGAGGCTTTCGGTGGCCGTCCACCGCGGATACTTGACCCCTTTGCCGGAGGTGGGTCCATTCCCCTTGAGGCCCTGCGACTGGGTTGTGAGACCTATGCCCTGGATTACAACCCTGTGGCGGTACTCATTTTGAAGGCGGTGCTCGAGTACCCCCAGAAGTTTGGCCGGGAAGGGGTGGTCTCTTCGGTGCCTCTACCGCGAAAGGAGGGAAAGGGAGAGGGGTTATCGTTCACGAGAGGGTATCAGGAGCTCAGGAACCCCCTCCTTGAAGCCGTCAAAGCCTGGGGTGAGTGGGTTCTTGAGGGGGCTCGGAAAGAACTCGGGCAGTTCTATCCCGGAGATTCCGATGGTTCCATTCCTGTAGGTTACATCTGGGCAAGAACCTTACCCTGCCAGAATCCAGCCTGTGGTACAGAAATTCCTCTTATGCGCCAGACCTGGCTTGCCAAAAAGGATAAGAGGAAAATCGCCCTGAAGCTTCTTCCCAATCGTGAGGAAAAGCGTATTGATGTGGCCATCGTGGGGCAGAATGGGGAAGCGATTGATTTTGACCCTGAGGAGGGGACTGTTGCCCGGGCGCATGTACGCTGTCCTCTGTGTGGCGGAACAATCGACGATAGAACCACTCGAAGGCTCTTCCGGGAAGGAAAGTCGGGACAGCGCCTCATGGCGGTGGTGCTCCACAATCCCGGGAAAGCTGGAAAGATATATCGCCTACCCAAAGGAGACGACCTTGAAGCGTACCGGGCTGCTGAAAAAGCTCTTGAGGAGAAGCGCCAGAGACTCTGGAACGAGTGGGGCATGGACCCGGTACCGGA
>JBDIWL010000199.1:0-3339 GCA_039638315.1 Candidatus Caldatribacterium thermophilum
TCCTTGAAGATGAACACGAAGGCCACCACGAAGAGGCAAATCCCCACGTCTGGCTTTCCCTGCGCAACGCCCAGGTTATCCTCGAAACCATCGCCCGAAGCCTTGCTACCCTTGATCCAGAGGGAGCAGCATTCTACCAGGAAAATGCCAGGAAATACGCCCAGGTCCTTGCCGACCTGGATAGCTGGTTTACAGAGGAAGTTTCGTCTTTCCCCTCTCGAGCTTTTGTTGCTACCCACAATTCCCTGAGTTACCTTGCCCGGGACTATGGGCTTTTTGAAGCCGGAGTCCTTGAGAAGGCACCGGGGTACGAGCCAACACCTCAGGAACTTGCAGAACTCGTAACCCTTATGAGAAGGGAGAACGTCCGGGTCATCGTGGTTGAGCCGCAGTTCAGTGCTAAGGCCGCTCAAGTTCTTGCTGAAGAGACAGGGAGTACACTCGTGTCCTTTGACCCTCTGGGGAGCTTCCCCGATACTCCGTACCATGTCCTGATGGAGCAAAATCTCAAGAAGCTCGCTGCAGCCTGGAGAGGGAAGGCCCATGGCGCATCCAGTCATTGAGGTGCAGCACCTTTTCTTCTCGTACGAGGGTGTACCGGTTCTTGAAGATGTTTCCCTCTCGGTAGAGCAGGGTGAGTTTGTGGCCCTCATCGGACCAAACGGAGCAGGGAAGACGACGCTCCTCAAAATCATTCTTGGGCTTTTACCAGCGCAGCGTGGTGAGGTGCGAGTCTTTGGAAAGCCGCCAAAGGATTTGGGCGACTTGCGCCATCGCATTGGGTACGTCCCGCAGCTTCCGCACTTTGACCCCCATTTTCCCATCACCCTCCGAGAATTTGTCCTCACCGGGCGATACGGGCTCATTGGCGTGGGGAGAAGACCCCGAAAATCCGATTGGGAAGCTGTGCAAAAGGCTCTCGAAGCGGTTCACCTTGAGGCGCTTGAGGGAAAACTCCTTGGGGAACTCTCAGGGGGCCAGAGGCAACGGGCCCTCATCGCCCGGGCCCTGAGCACTGAACCGGAAGTACTCCTCTGCGATGAGCCAACAACCGCCATCGACCCCAAAAGCAGCGAGGGTTTCTACGAACTCCTCTTGCGTCTCAAAGAACGGGGGAAAACGATCGTCGTTGTGTCCCATGATGTAGGGGTCATTGCCCAGTACGCCGACAGTATTGCTTGCCTCAACCGAACTGTTTTCTGCCACCGCAGACCCGAAGAGGTGATTTCTGAAGAGGTGCTTGAAGCGCTCTACGGAAAAGAGGCAGCCTTCTTCCACCACGGAGAAATTCCCCATATCGTGGTTCGAAAGGAAAAGGGAGAGCAATGAATCCTTTGGGTTTTGGTTTCATGCAACGAGCTGTACTTGCTGGATGTCTTGTGGGAGTACTCTGTGCCCTCGTTGGGGTTTTCGTTGTGCTCAAGCGACTCTCTTTCATGGGTGCCGGGATATCCCACGCTGCCTTTGGAGGCGTAGCTTTAGGGTATGTCCTTGGGATAAACCCGACCCTTACAGCTTTTGTCTTCTGCATCCTCACAGGGCTTGGTATTGCGTTCCTCGCGAACCAGCGTCGACTCAAGGAGGATACCCTCATTGGCATCGCCTTTGCGAGCACCATGGCTTTTGGGGTATTCCTCATTGGTGTGGGGAAAATCCGCAACGTGGACCTTTTTGGGTACCTCTTCGGCAATATCCTCGCTATTACCCGGGAGGACCTTCTTTTTGCCCTCTTCCTGGGTGGGACAGTCCTTTTCCTCCTTTTTACCTTCTACAAGGAATTCGTCATCGTGGCCCTTGACCCTGAGGGGGGAAAAGTGAGCGGTATTCCCGTCGCGGCTTTCTCGTACCTTCTTGTGGCCCTTGTGGCGGCAGTGGTCGTTGTCGCCATGCGACTTGTGGGTATTGTCCTTGCTGCAGCACTCCTTGTGCTTCCTGCGGCCACAGCCCTCACGAGAGCCCGTACCATCCCTCAAGCTATGCTCCTTGCGGTTCTTGATGGAGTCGGCATATCTCTTGGAGGGCTCTTCCTTGCGTACTTCCTCGACGCCCCCGCAGGAGCAACCATCGTTCTCCTCGGCACTGGGGTATTCCTGGGGGTCTCTATTTCTTCTTCATTTCCCAAGCGAGGATAATGGCTTCAGCCACCTCTTTCATACTCTTTTGCTTGTTCATGCTGTAGCGCTGAATTCGGCGGTACGCTTCTTCTTCAGTGAGGCCATACTCCTGCATGAGGATTCCCTTGGCCCGTTCGATTTTCTTACGACTTTCGAGCTCCTCCCTAACGAGTTCACTTTCCATGAGGAGGCGGTGGTTTTCTATGACGACCGCCGCCTGGTTAGCTATGGCTGTTAAAAGCTTAATTTCGTCTTCGGTAAAATCCCGGGGTTCCGAGGTATAGAGATTCAGGACTCCAATAACCTTCCCTCGAACGATGAGCGGCAAACTCACAAGGGAGGCAAGGCCCTCTTTCTCAGCAATATCCTTGTTCACGTAACGAGGGTCCTTCCTGACATCGTACACTATAATGGGTCGTCTCTCTAAGGCAGCAAGCCCGGCGATACCCTCTCCAAGCCGAAGCGGGGGTTTCCGATTGTACGCTTCGCTCACTGATTGCGTCGCTTTTACCTCGAGGAGCTTTTTCTTCTCATCGAGGAGCATGAGAGAACAGATACGAGATCCCATAACCTGAGCGGTGATGGTGACGATGAGGCGGAGAATATCCTCAAAGTAAAGGTCCGAAATGATGAGTTCGCTAATCCGAGCTAAGGCCTCGATTTTCTCTCTCACAGTTTTCACCTGGTATAATGAGGGTAATCCTGGCTCTTATTTTACCATTCCTGTCAACGAGCGAGGTGAAAGCCATGCCAAGACTTTTTGGCACCTTCGGCATACGGCGTATTGCTAACGAAGTCCTCACCCCTGAAATGGCCACGAAACTGGCTTTGAGCTTTGGCACCTTTATTGGGGGAGAAGGTGTGGTTGTAGGGAGGGACGCAAGGAAAACGAGCGAGATGCTCTACAATGCGGTTATTGCAGGGCTTCTCTCTTCCGGATGCCAGGTGGTTGAACTCGGGGTGACGGCTACCCCAGCTCTCCAGTGGGCTTGCCGGCAATGGAATATGTGGGGAGCCATGGTTACAGCAAGCCACAACCCCCCAGAGTGGAATGGCATCAAGTTCATGGAAAAAAGCGGCAAGGGTCTTGACCGGGAAAAGGAAGGAGAGGTTGAGCGGATATTTTTTACCGAGGCCTTCCACCGGGCATCATGGTCTGCAATTCCTCAGGAAACCATAAAGCGCGACATCCGCTGGGACTACATAGCTGCCATTATGTCTCGGG
>JBDIWL010000200.1:0-3329 GCA_039638315.1 Candidatus Caldatribacterium thermophilum
AAGGAGCACTCAAGGACAATACCCCCCTCCTCCGTGTAATCCACCTGCTGCACGTTGAGAACCTTCAGGGGTTCCGTAAAAAGGGTGAAATCGTGCCGGCCAGCAAGGAGTTTTCCCTGGGCATCCCGGAAATCGTCCCGGAAACGGAAGGTGTACCGCGTCGCCTCCCGGAGCGCTCCTTTGATTTTCAGGACAAGGGTTCTTGCATCTTCCCAGACGAATTGCCCCTTAAGTGGTGGCGTGATGGAAAGGGGCAGGAGGGCGAAATCGCGCAGTACTCCGATGTCCTCTTTCCCCACCCCATCGCGAGAAAAGGTGATGCGAATTTCCGTAAGGACGGGGGGAACGAGGGAATCGGGGGGTGGAGAGATAGAGAGAATGGTAAATTCCTCTTCCTGGGCAAGGAGAAAGCCCGGAAGAAGCACCACAAAGAACACGAAAACCCACAAAATCCAGGGTCGCCTCATGGGCACTCCCCTCCTTTCCCTACCATCATACCACGCTACAGGACTTTTTCCAGCCGCCTCTCGAGGTCGATGAGATTGAACGCCCGGAAGTACTTATCAAGGGCTCGCTCAATGCGCAAGAGGACAATCTCTTCCGGGAAGTACCCGTTACGCCGCAAATTCTCATAGAGGAGCACCCGGGAGGCAACAACCTCAGGATTCGCCCAGATGTAACGACACCCCGTTTTGACGAGCCAGTTCCTGCGGTCCTCCGGAAGCTCAAAGAGGTCTTTCCCTTCTTCTTCGGGAAGGAGCCACTTCTTCCAGCGATTGCTCCGGTGCACCGCCTGGGCAAGAACATGGAGTATTTCTGACTTCTGCACTACAAGGCCTCGCTGTGAGAGCTCTTCCTCTATAGAGGCGAGTTCCGCCAGAGCGTTGTACTCTTCTTCGGTGAACTCTGGACCCACATTGGCTGCTCCCATGCCCGATTTCGGGTAATCTTCGGGATTCTCCACGTAATCGGTATAGTGCCCTTTGATGAAGGAACCATAGGGACGGGCCTTTGCAGCCAGTGTGCGGGCCATATCCGGGTCAAAGAGGGTCGTGTGGAGGTCGGTGCCCACTTTCCCCACAACGAAAATCGGCCAGACTTCCGAAAGCCCCCGAACACGAAGCGCCTCTTTAAGTCCAGAAAGAAAAGCCTCAAAAACCCGGAGGTCCGCAAGTCCCCCGTGGACCTCTTCGGTCCCCACCTCGTAAGAAATAGGGGGAAGACCCCGGGCTTTTCGGTACCTTTCGGCGTGCTCGATGAGTTCCACCGTTCGCTCAATGACCGTGGCCACAGGAAGAGGTGTTCCTGGGGGGAGGGTGCGGTCCACCGTTGGGTCAACATGGAGAAGGTCATACCCGGCATCAATCGCTGCCTCAAAGGACTTCTTCACCCAGTCCATGCACTCTGCAAGATGCCAGCCCTCAATGGTATGCCGGTCTTTCACCCAGGGACCACCGTGGTCCACAGCGATGACAAGGAGTCCCTGGAAATCAAAGGCTTCTGCCTCCTGCTTCACGAGCTCGACAAATTCCTTCTGCGTAAGCCCCGTATAGCCCCGGTCGATATCCACCTGGTTGAGCGTGGCAGCAAACTTGAGAGGCGCTCCTGCCCTCTTTGCCGCCCGGATGGCTGCCCGGATAACGGTACGGGAATTGGGACACACAGCAAGAAGCGTCGTACGCCTGCCCTCAACCTGGGCAAGGGCATCGAGCTTCTGCATGAGGAAATCGCACACTGGAAGCCCCGCTTCCTCGGCTTTTTTACGAATACGACTTGCGTCAATCCTTCCCCGGGGGAACATGGACCTTCCCTCCTCAAAAGTGACGCCCAAGGAACGCTTCGACTTCCTGCCAGGTGGGAGCTCCCTCCATGGGTCCCTTCTTGGTCACCGCCAGCGCCCCAACGGCATTGGCAAAACGCGCCGCCTCTTCCACCTTCATTCCCCGGGAAAGGGCAGCCAGAAACCCGGCACAGTAGCAATCCCCCGCCCCGGTGGGATCAACTTCTTCCACAGGAAACGCCGGGAGAGACCACGTACCCTCTTTTGTGACCACCGTCGATCCCCGCTTCCCCTGCTTCACGGCGATAATCTCCGGACCCTCCGAGAGGACCTTTGCACACGCCCGGCTGAAGTCCTCCTCCCCAGTGAGAACGAAAAGCTCCTCTTCGGTGGGGAAAACGATGAAGCTCTCCCGCAAAATGGGCAGGAAGAGTTCCCGGGCCCGGTCCTTCCCGAGGAGCTCCGGGCGGAAGTTGGGATCAAAACTGATGCGTTTCCCGTGCCGCTTGACGATACCGATAGCCTTTTCATAAGCCGCTCGACAGCTCTCGTTGATGAGCATCGTAGAACCCATAACGTGGAGGATATCAAGTCGTGCAAAATCCTCTTCCCGCACGTCCTCCGGGAAAATCTGTCCCGAAGCCGCCCGGGAAATGTGGTAGATGAACTTCCGCGAGCCATCGCTGAAGTAGGTCACGAAGGCAACTCCAGTGGTGTAGTCGCTAAGGACCTTGATTCCTGAGGTGTCCACCCCATCCTGCTTTAAGCGCTCAAGAACGAGAAAGCCAAAATCGTCATTCCCAATAGCCCCGACAAAGAACACCTCTTCCCCCAGGCGGGCAAGGCAATCGGCAAAAATGGCTGGTGCCCCGCTCGGATAGGGTCCAAGGAAAACCCCAGGAACTCCAAGAGGTACATCCACCCGATCCCGCATGATTTCCACAAGGAGCTCTCCCATGCATCCAACACGCATTGCCAGAACCTCCCTTTGTGCGTTTCAGGATGGAATTACTATAGCATAGGGGAGAGGGTTACCTGTACTTTCCTGAAGGGCAACCCAGTTTTTCCAACAGAACGAGCGCGTATCCTCTACCCGCCGTTCCAGCTCATCCACAGAAATACGTCACGAGGGGGAACAAAAGGGGCACAGGGGAATAGCAAAGGGGGTAAAAACGCGCCTTGTTTCTCTTGCCGGGGGAGGTGCAAAACCTCCCCCTCTACGCAACAATCTCCTGAAGGAGGGGCTTTGTGGCCGAATAGCAGACATAGCTTCTATAATGTCGAGCAAGTGCAATTTCACGTCCCTCATCGGCCAACAATTTCTCGCAAAATACTCGCCCTGAGTTCCTTCCTTATGGCGTCACAGGGAACTACATCGACTCTCGTGGAGAGCTGTTCCTCGAGAGAGAGTCCAACACAGCGAATGAGATCGGCATCGTCCTCAAACCGGACAAGAATATCGAGGTCGCTTCCTGCTTTTTCCTCTCCCCGAGAGCAGGAACCAAAGATGCCCAGCATCTCTGCTTTATACCTCTCTCGCCACGTCTCT
>JBDIWL010000201.1:0-3304 GCA_039638315.1 Candidatus Caldatribacterium thermophilum
CGTAAAGGAAGAGAAAGCTTTCCTCAGCCGCCTTAGGGTGCTCCTTGCGCCCTTTCGTCCTTTTGGGCTTTCTGAAAGAAGCAGTGGAGACGGGGTGTACGAGCTTTTCTGGGGGGACACGGTGTGGTTTCGTTTCCGTTTCTCCCGCCCCAGGATTTTCAAGGTGGCGATTGTCATTGATGACATCGGGTATAACCCGGGTATTGCAGAAAAATTCCTC
This sequence comes from Candidatus Caldatribacterium thermophilum, assembly GCA_039638315.1. Taxonomy (GTDB): domain Bacteria; phylum Atribacterota; class Atribacteria; order Atribacterales; family Caldatribacteriaceae; genus Caldatribacterium; species Caldatribacterium thermophilum. Next base: position 221 of record JBDIWL010000201.1, read on the forward strand.
TCTTTACCGGTAAAGCTCAACGTAGCAGTGCTTCCGTACGCTCCTTATGGTCCTTCCCTGGCGCACCAAGCGGTGCGGCAAGGGAAAGAGGTGCTCATCCATTTTCCCATGGAGGCGTTGTCCCAGGGGGAAAACGTGGGGGAACGGTTCTTGCTTCGGGTAGGCATGTCAGAGGAAGACGTTGCCCGCATGGTTCGTGAGGCCTTTGAGCGTGTTCCTGGAGCGCGGGGGCTCAACAACCACAAGGGCTCGAAGGCGACGCAAAATAGGCGCCTCATGGAACTCCTTGCCGTGCACCTTCGGGAAAGGAATGTGTACTTTCTCGATAGCCTGACGACACCCCGTTCTCTTGCCTTTCGAGTTATGAGGGAAAAGGGGATTCCCGCATTCTCTCGGGATGTCTTTCTTGATGGAGAAACAGACGTTGCTTACGTTCTTGAGAAACTTCAGGAAACCCTTGCCATAGCGCGGAAGCGTGGTTTTGCCATAGCCATCGGGCATCCCAAGGAAGTTACCTACGAAGCCCTTCGAAAGTTTTTCTCTAAGCCCCATCCTGAGTACGAGTTCGTCTTCCTTTCCGAGATCCTCGACGAAAGGAGTGAGGAGTAGTGGCTTTTGTGGACGATAGGCGGTGTTTCTTCTGTGGAGAACGCAATCCCCATGGTTTTGCGCTCCGCTTCCAGCGGAATGGGGAATGGACTGAAACTCGAGTTGTTGTTCCCTGGTACTTGCAGGGTTTCTCCGGGGTTGTCCATGGGGGTATTGTGGCTGCGCTTCTTGATGAAGTTATGTCCCACAGCGTGAAGCACGCCGGGATTTTTGCGGTGACTGGAACGCTTCAGGTCAAGTTCCTCAAGCCCTGCCCTACAGACCGCGTCCTCACCCTTCGAGGTCGGGTTGAGAAGAACGAGGGAAGGGTGGTTGCGGCTTTTGGGGAAATCCTCTATGATGGAGAGAGAGTTGCTGAAGGGCAGGGGATTTTTGTGGTACCAAAACCAAGGAGTGACGCTCAATGAGTGGAACCGTTCGGGTTCGCTTTGCTCCAAGTCCGACAGGGTTTTTGCACCTTGGGGGAGCAAGAACAGCCCTCTTCAACTGGGCTTTCGCCCGAAAGCATAAAGGGGTCTTTATCCTCCGAATCGAGGATACCGACCTTACCCGCTCGACAGAGGAGTCTGTGGAGGTTATCCTCGAAAGCCTGAAGTGGCTTGGTCTTTTCTGGGACGAAGGTCCAGAGGTGGGTGGCCCCTATGGACCCTATTTTCAGAGTCAGCGCCTCCATTTGTACCGGGAATACGCAGAGAAACTCCGTAGAGCAGGGTTTGCCTATGAGTGTTTCTGCACTCCAGAAGAGCTCAAGGCTCGCAAGGAGCAGGCGATAGCGCAGGGGAGGAGCTGGAGGTATGACCGGAAGTGCCTCCACCTGAGCGAGAGGGAACGACAAGCCTTTCTTGAGGAGGGACGAAAGCCAGCGCTCCGCTTTCGCATTCCCGAGGGTACCACGACTTTTGTCGATATGCTCCGGGGGGAAGTGACCTTCGACAACGATGAACTGGATGACTTCGTCATTGTGAAGTCGGATGGCATGCCGACGTACAATTTTGCCTGTGTGGTTGACGATGCCCTCATGCGTATTACCCACGTCATTCGGGGAGATGACCACATTTCCAATACCCCACGCCAGGTGCTCCTCTACAAGGCTCTGGGGTTTCCTTGTCCCGAATTTGCCCATATTCCCATGATTTTGGGAAAGGACAGGACCCGTTTGAGCAAGCGCCATGGGTCTCCTTCGGTCACCTATTACCGGGACATGGGGTATCTTCCCGAAGCCATGGTGAACTACCTCGCCCGCCTGAGCTGGGCAACAGGAGAGGAGGAAAAGGAAATTTTCACCCGTGAGGAGATCATTGAGCGGTTTTCCCTTGAGCAGGTTACGAAACACGCAGCGGTCTTTGACCTTGATAAGCTCAACTGGATGAACAGCGTGTACCTGCGAGAGGCGCATCCTGAGAGGCTCCGGGACATTCTCCTCTCCATCCTGAAGCGCAACGGCATAGTGCGGGATGAAGACTGCACTCCGGAATTCCTCGAGTACTGTAGAAAAGTTGTCCTCCTCATGCGGGAACGCATCCGGTATGTGGCGCAGATTCTTGAGGATGCGGCCTATTTCTTCAGAGAGGACTACGAGTACGACCCCCAGGCGGTGGAGGCGGTCCTCCGCAAAGACGAGGTTTTGGGGATTCTCCAGGCATCTTCTGAGCTTTTGCGGAATCTTGAACCCTTTGATGCTCCTACCATTGAGGCAGCAATTCGCAGGGAAGCGGAACAAAAGGGCATGAAAGCAGCGCAGTTCATTCACCCTCTTCGGGTGGCGGTATCAGGGAAGAAGGTTGGACCTGGACTCTTTGAGCTCCTTGAGGTTTTGGGAAAGGAGCGGGTCCTTGCCCGAATTGCAAGGACCCTCAGGTTCCTGGGGGAGGAGTAGTCACTTCTTCCTTTCCAGACGCTGGTAAGCAATCCGCACTTTTGCCTCGGCTTCCTGGTCTTCAAGGAAAATGCCGAGGCGTTCACATCCTTCCTTCAGGTATCGAATGGCTTCTCTGAGTTTCTCGACACCCTTCTTCTCGGGAAAGGCGTCCTCCACAAAGAGCACAGCCTCCTCAGCCAGGGTGAGGATTTTCCGGTAACGTTCAAGGGTGAGACGGTCCATGTGCCATCGGGAGAAAAGGTAGCTCCCTGCGCCAAGAAGGAAAAGGGATGCCACAAAGGAGAGGAATTCCTGGATGTTCACCGGGCATCCTCCTTTCGGAAAAGATTGTAGAAGTACCGGACATTACGAACAAAGAAGCGGTTCAGGCCCTTCGGGTCGTTCTCTGCCCCGACAGGCGCCCACCGCTTCCCGAGGAAGGCGATGAAGTCCTCTTCCCCGCTCTCCCGGAAGCGCTCAAAGTTCTTCTTGATTGTGGCGCAGGCCCACTCGCACTGGGTGGCAAGGTCTGTGTCCTTTGCCGCCACAATCCCAAACTCAAAGCCCTTCCTGCCGCGCTCTGCCTCCCGGATGGCAAGGAGGAGGGCGTACGGGTT
>JBDIWL010000202.1:0-3244 GCA_039638315.1 Candidatus Caldatribacterium thermophilum
TCGAAGAGGCGGAGGGTCCTGAGCGTGATAGATAGAAAGTATATTAGGAATTTCTGTATCATTGCTCACATCGATCACGGGAAATCTACGCTGGCTGACAGGATTCTTGAACTCTGTGGAGCTGTTCCAAGAGAGAGAATGCGTGAGCAGTTTCTCGATCGCATGGACCTTGAGCGGGAACGCGGTATCACCATTAAGGCAAAGGCTGTACGTCTTCAGTATTTCTCCCGCCAGCGGGGTGTGACGTACCTCTTTCACCTCATTGATACTCCGGGTCATGCCGATTTTAGCTACGAGGTGTCACGAAGTCTTGCAGCCTGTGAAGGGGCTATTCTCCTTGTCGATGCCTCTCAAGGTGTAGAGGCACAAACCCTTGCCCATGCTCGACTTGCCCTTGAGCAGGGATTGACTATTCTTCCGGTTATCAATAAAATCGATCTCCCTTCAGCTGACCCCGAGCGGGCTATGCGGGAGCTTGATACCCTCCTTGGGGAGAATCACCTTCCTTTTACCTTGGTTAGCGCGAAGCACGGTACCGGTGTGGAGGAGCTTCTTGAACGGATTGTGGAGTTTGTTCCCCCTCCGCAAGGTGAGGAGGATAAACCTCTCAGAGCACTCATTTTTGATTCTACCTACGATCCGTATCGAGGTGTTCTGCCCTTTATCCGGGTCGTTGATGGGGTCATCCGTAGAGGGATGAAAATCCGCATGTTTTCCACTGGAAAAGACTTTGAAGTAGGGACTGTTGGCGTCTTTGCTCCCGATATGCAGGAAGTAGATTCCCTTGGCCCGGGTGAAGTTGGGTACATTGCTTGCAACATTAAGAATATCCAAGATAGTCGCGTTGGAGATACTATCACCTCAGCATCTTTTCCGGCTTTGCAGCCGATTCCCGGGTATAAGAAGGTCAAGCCTATGGTGTTTTGTAGCTTCTATCCTGTAGAGTGTGAAAGTTATGAGAGCCTCAAAGAAGCCCTTGAGAAACTCCAGCTGAATGACGCGTCCTTGGTCTTTGAGCCGGACTTTTCAGAAGCTCTGGGTTTTGGTTTCCGGTGTGGGTTTTTAGGACTGCTCCATATGGAGATTGTCCAGGAGCGGATTGAACGGGAGTTTGGAATAGAGGTCGTTGCTACTGCGCCACACGTTGTGTACCAGGTGCTTACCAAGAAGGGGGAGGTCCTCGAAGTTCGTTCGCCTAAGGATTTCCCTCCTCTTGGGGAAATTGAGGAAGCAGAAGAACCCTACGTTACGGCGAAGATTGTTGTTCCTTCGTCATACCTTGGCGGTATCATGGAGCTCTGCCAGTCTCGGAGGGGTATATTCAAGGATATGCTTTTTATAGATGCAACCACTGTTCTCCTCACCTATGAACTTCCTATGGCTGAGATTCTCCTTGATTTCTACGATCGGCTTAAGGCGGTAAGCCGAGGGTATGCGAGTTTCGATTATGAGTTCTCTGGGTACCGTTCGGCAAAACTTGTACGTGTTGACATCCTTGTGAACCGAGAAAGAGTGGATGGTCTCTCCTTTATCTCTTGTCAGGAGAACGCTTACTATCGGGCGAGAGAGCTTGTGGGGAAGCTCAAAGAGATTATTCCTCGACAACTTTTTGTGGTCTCCATCCAGGCTGCTATAGGGGGTAGGGTTATCGCCAGAGAGGACATTCCAGCGCTTCGTAAAGATGTGCTCCAGAAGTGTTATGGGGGAGATGTAACTCGGAAGCGAAAGCTCCTTGAAAAGCAAAAAGAAGGGAAAAAGAGGATGAAAGCTATTGGTAAAGTTCGTATTCCCCAAGAAGCCTTTCTCGCGGTTTTGAAGACTGGCTCATGAGTCCTCTCGGTATCTACGTTCATATCCCCTTTTGTGTGCGGCGTTGCAAGTATTGTGATTTCGTCTCTTACCCCTGGTCAGAGGAGGGGAAAATATTTGTTGAGCTCCTTTTTACAGAGCTTAACCTGAGGATACGAGATGCCTGTTTCGCAGGGAGAAAAGTACAGAGTGTGTACTTTGGCGGTGGAACCCCATCCCTTCTTGAGCCGTCTTTCTTCGAGCATTTTCTTGGCCTCCTCAAGAGGCAAAATGTCCTTTTCCCTTCTTTTGAGGTCACCCTTGAAGTTACCCCTGAAACTGTTACTCCTCAGAGACTCAAGGAGTGGAAGGCTATTGGTATAACGCGTTTGAGTATCGGGGTACAATCCTTACAGCCTCGGTACCTTATTTTTCTTGGCAGAGCAACGTCTCTTCAGAGGATTTATAAGGCTCTCACAACGATTCGGGAAGAAGGCTGGAAAAACTGGAACGTTGATCTCATCTATGGTCTCCCCCTTCAGGATTTCGAGGTGTGGCAGGAGGATATTGCAAGAATCCTCGAGTACGCTCCACCCCATGTCTCTATATACAACCTGACTCTGGAACCTCGGGTGCCTCTGTACTCTTTCTGGCACCGTCATCGCCGCCTTTTCCCTTCCCCTGAGGCACAGGCGTATCTCTTTCGCTTGGCTGAGAAAAGACTTGGTGATGCTGGATACCTCCACTACGAAGTTTCGAACTTTGCCCTTCCAGGTTTTGAGTGCCAGCATAATCTCCTCTACTGGAGGAACGGGGAGTACGTGGGTCTTGGGCCTTCAGCTTGGACACATCTTGAAGGGAAACGTCAAAAGAACGCTTCTTCCCTTCGTACGTACTCCAGGATGGTTCGAAGCGGGAAACTTCCTGTGGTTTTCGAAGAAAAACTTTCCCAGGATATGAAGCATTTTGAAAGTGTGGCGCTCCTTCTCAGAACGAATCACGGGGTACCAATTGCTCTCCTTTCTTCTCCAGAGTGGGGACGCTACGTCTGGGATCTCCTCGAAGAAGGATTGCTCTTTCTACGGGAAGGACGTTTGTGTCCCTCTTCTCAGGGATATCTGCTTCTGCATCAAATGCTCTCAGAACTCCTTGCCCGGAAGATAGCTCCCTAAAGTGCTTGACTTTGGGAGGAGAGTTGTCTATTTTTAAGCCATGATTCCAATTCGAGACGAACTGCCAACCCGGCGTTTTCCAATTGTCACGGTTCTTCTCATCCTTGTGAATACAGTGGTGTTTTTCTATGAGGTGGGTCTTGGTCCAGAGCGTGAAGTTTTTTTCTTTCAAGCTGGTCTTGTTCCGGCTCTCTTCTGGGGCAAAGTTCATCCGCTCCGTGGCGCTCTTTTGCCACCCCTTCTGACTCTTATCACTTCCATGTTCCTGCATGGAAGTTTTTTCC
>JBDIWL010000203.1:0-3240 GCA_039638315.1 Candidatus Caldatribacterium thermophilum
TGGAGGGACGATGCGTGGTTTTCTGAGCCCTATGTGGTTCGAAAGGCAAGCAGCGTCGGGGACATGGTCGTCGTTGTTCTTGAGGAGAATGCCAGGGGAACGGCATCGGCATCGTCTCAGGGAAGTAACACCACAGAAGTGAACCTTCAGGCTGGTCAGGGGATTTTTGATTTCCTTCCCCCGGCAGGGTTAAGCCATGGGAGTTCGCAGAGCGGGAAACGTTCGTACAGCCGGGGGGTGGATCTTCGGGGCACCATTGCCTGTCAGGTCGTTGAAGTTCTTGAGAATGGGTACCTCAGGATTGCTGGGAAAAAGGAGATTTTCCTCAACAAAGAGCGGGAAACGATGAGCATTGAGGGTATTATTGACCCGCGTTTCCTCTCTTCAGGGAATACCATTTCCTCAACCAGGGTGATGGATGCAGTGATTCGCTTTGAGGGAACTTTAAAGCCCAAAAAGCAAAGTGGCCTTTTAGGCATGCTCCAGGGGTTCTTTGGTTCCATTCTCGATATCCTCTTTTGAGGGGGAAAGACATGCGGCGGGTATGGTTTGGGCTTTTTTGCGGCGTGTTCCTTCTCCTTTGCTCCTTCCCAGTTTGCGCAGAGGTCACCCGTATTAAGGACATCACAGAACTTGAGGGTGTCCGGGGGAATCAGCTTGTGGGATACGGGCTTGTGGTGGGGCTTTCGGGAACCGGGGACAGCAGGAATAGCCTTTTCACGAATCAGGCTTTGAGCAATGTCCTGGAGAAGTTTGGTATTTCGGTGGACTCTGAGCTCATTCGTTCCCGGAATGTTGCCTCCGTTCTTGTCACTGCAGAGCTCCCGCCCTTTGTCCGAAATGGGGAGCGGATCGACTGCATCGTTTCTTCCCTTGGGGATGCCAAGAGCCTTCAGGGTGGTGTGCTCCTTTTGACACCCCTCAAAGGTGTTGACGGAAAAGTGTACGCCGTAGCTCAGGGTCCAGTATCCATTGGAGGTTTTACCGCTGGGACAGGTGGAGGGAATGAGGTGCAGCGGAACCATCCCACCGTTGGTCGCATTCCTAACGGAGCCATTGTGGAGCGGACGGTGGAGACGAGTTTCTACGACGCTACTCAGGGAACGTTTACCCTCCTTCTCAAAAATCCCGATTTCGTTACCGCTTCCCGTATCGCCCAGGCTATCAACGTTGAACTTGGTGGGGACACGGCGCGGGCTCTTGACGCGAACCGGGTAGAAGTCCGTATTCCTGAGCACTACCGAGGCAGGGTATCGCAGCTTGTGGCCCTGGTGGGAGAAATTCCTGTAGAACCGGATATGCCAGCGCGGGTTGTGGTGAACGAACGAACAGGAACTATTGTCATTGGGGGAAATGTGCGCATTCTCCCGGTGGCCTTGGCCCACGGGAGCCTCACTGTGACCATCAGAACGCAATACGAAGTCTCCCAGCCGCCACCTTTCTCCCCAGGGGAAACGGTGGTGGTGCCTCAGGAGGAGGTTACCGTCAAAGAGCAAGAAGCCCGCCTTTTCCGGGTGGAATCGGGGAACACCATCGACGACCTGGTACGGGTCCTGAACGCTTTAGGTGTGAGTCCAAGAGACCTCATTGCCATTCTCCAGGCACTGAAGGAAGCGGGGGCACTCCAGGGGGAGCTTGTGATTCAGTGATGCGCATCGAAGGGAGAGACACGCTCCATTTGACAGGAAGCGGAAAATCGGAGAAAATGCTCCAAAAGGCCTGTAACGATTTTGAGGCTTTCTTTTTGAGTTTCGTGTTCAAGAGGGCTTTTGTACCCCTCTTCAGTACATCGATGAGCCGGGAAGAGGTGTGGTTTCGGGAACTCTGGATTGACGAGGTAGCGAAAAAAGTGAGCGCTCAGGGGGGTATTGGCCTGGGCCGGCTCCTTTTTGAGCGCCTTGCGAGGGAGGAACAGCTCCGTGACTCTGGCACGGTGCAAGCGGTGCGGGGTGATTTTTCAGAAGGTCATTGATCGGGACCTTTGCCCTTCGTGCCTTGAGAGAGAAGAAGAGGAATTTCGAAAGGTCAAAGAGTTCTTTCGCCAGCATCCTAAGGCTCGCCTTGAAGAGGTGAGCGAAGCAACGGGTGTGGACAAGAAGGTTATTCTTGAGTTTCTGAAAGAAGGGCGTCTCCAGGTTGCGGAGGGCATGGAGCCCTTCGTTGAGCTTTTCTGCGAGCGATGCGGGAAACCCATTACTTCGGGAAGGCTCTGCGATGACTGCCGCAAGAAGGTCGCGCAGCTCATCCAGAGTGCGGAGGAGAAAAAGCCTCGGGGTCCTGATTTTTACTTCAAGGATGTTTTGCGGAAAAAGGGCGAAAAGGGCTAAAGGAACGGAGGAGGTTGCCGATATAAAGGAGTAGAACGGGGAAGAAAGAAGGGATGCAGCGTGAAAATCTCCGGGAATCAGGTTGAGAGTCTCCTCCGGGTGTACCTTGAACGGACCCAGGGAGAACGGAAAAGAGTGCTCTCTTCTCCACCTTCCAAGGTGGATTCGCTTGCTCTTTCCCAGGAAGCCCAGGAGACGACCATGCTGAAGGACCGGCTTCAGGAAATCCCTCTGTCCCGACAGGAACTCGTTGTTGCCCTTCGGGAACGGATTGCCGCAGGCCAGTACCACCCAAGCGGTGTCGAGGTAGCCCGAAAAATGCTCTACCGCGAAGCGGTTGATTTCATTGTGGGTGAGGGGGAGCGCGTTGACCACTCCGCGTGAGTACTTTGTGTACCTCCTTGAGGGGTTCAAGCGAGAGCTTACGCTCCAGGAAGAACTCCTTGATATTGCCCGAAAAAAGCAGGATCTCCTTGTGGCGAATAACATCGAGGCCCTTGTACCGCTCCTTGAGCGGGAAGAGGACCTCGTGTTCCAGACCTGCAGCATGGAGAAGCGATTGAAGAATATCTGGAGAGAGCTCACCGAGCGCTTTTTCCCGGATGCCGGGGACATGTGCCTTTCAAAAGTCATCGAGCTTGCCGATGGGGACATGCAGGAAGAGTTCCGTAAGGTTCAGGAAGCGCTCACTAAAGTTGTGCAGGAGCTCCGGGAACTCAATCGCCGGAATGCCATGCTCATTGAGGACATCCTCAACTACATTGGTGTCGTCTTTTCCCTGCTCCTTCGGGAAACCGAGCGCCAGGAGAATCCTTATGGCACGTTTCGTAGGGGTCTTTATGAAGGAAGTATTCGTGGTGTCCTCATTGATGGAGTCGTATAGGGGGGAAGGGTATGCGCACTATCTTTCTTG
>JBDIWL010000204.1:0-3220 GCA_039638315.1 Candidatus Caldatribacterium thermophilum
ACGGCAAGGGGGAGGATGCGTTTTGCAAAATCCGCAAAAGACACAACACCCTCCCGGATTGCCCGCCCATGGTACAGGAAAAAGAGCACCGCCATTCCCACCCCAGCATAGACAGCTGTCCACTTTGTTGCCGCTCCAAGGCCAAAGAAGAGGCCAGAGAGGAAAAGGGAGGTGAGGTTCCCCTTGAGGAAGTACCGGAAAAGGAAGGAATACGCAAGGAGGATGAAGAAGACCACATAGGTATCCACTGTGGCAATCCGGGCCTGGACAAAATGCATGAAGTCGAAGGTGAACAAAGCAGTGGCCAGAAGGGCATAGGTGTCCTGGACAAAAAGACGGGAGAGGGCAAAAACAGCAGGAACAAGGAGCGTCCCAAAAACCACCCCCACGATACGCCACCCAAAGGGGTTCATGCCAAAAAGGGCAACTCCCAGGGCGATGAGGATTTTCCCAAGGGGTGGATGGGTCCACTCGTAAGGTGGCAGGCGGTGCAGGTGCTCAAAGGCTGTGCGGGCGTGGTAAATCTCGTCAAAGTACGTCCCGGTGAGGTAGGAGCGCTCGAACTGGGCAACGTGCTGCTCATCGAAAAGCGGCTCACCCCCTGGGGTGCAGGAGGCAATGGGAAGGGGGTGGGGGTCTTCCAGGGCAAAAAAGGCCATTTCCCCAAGCATTCCCTGAGCATCCCGTGGTGTTACCCTGAAGTACCGCGCCAGGAAGTACCCATCCACGTGTTCCCAGCGGAAGACCCAATCGAGTTTCAGCTCTGGCCCTACCTCCCAGGTGACACCATCCTTTGAGTACTCAAGGGTGTACGTGCTCCCCGGGGCTAAAGCGGCAAAGTACGCAACCCTTACAACCTCCCGTACCTCTCCAAGGTCAACAACAATAGCTTCACCAGGCTCTTGGGGTTTCCAGTACGTTTGGGGAACATCCCGCGACCCCAGGCGGAAAAGGGCAAGGGCGAAGAACGTCACCGAAAGGAGAACCACAAAGAAAACGCTTTTCCTCTCACTCATGCAACCTCTTCCTTCCACAGCCTCTGGAGAACCAGGGTGAGAAAGAATGCCCAGAGCGCAAGATTTGCCAGAGAAACGAGAACAAGCCAGGGGTCATGGCGAGGGAAGTGGTACTTCCCGTAGAACCCAGAAAGGAGGATGAGCCCCACGTTGATGAAGAAGGTGGCGCTCAAACCAAAACACAAAGCCAGGACTTTCCGGTCCGGACGGTACACGTACCACCAGAAGGCGAAAATGAGGGCCGGGAAGAGGTACCGCTCGTGCATCCGGTGGACGAAGAGGAACACGGAAAAGGCAAGGAAAAGAGCCACAACCGGAAAACGCTCTTCCTCTTTCCCTGAGAAAAAGAGGAACGCCGAGGCAAGGGTGATTGCTCCAATCGCCACATACCCCCATTCCCGAAAGGAAAGGAGGAAAACCCTCTGCGTGTCCGGTACCCAGTTCCCTCCAAGGAGGGCAAAGAGGTTGAAGGCGTTGAGGGTCGCGTACTGGTACGACCCTATCGCCCCCCGGTATATGGCGAAAACCCGAGAGAGGGAAAAGGGAAGGGCGACCCCCAGGAAGACGGCAAGACCCGCCACTACACTCTTGAGGAAAACCACAAGGTTCCTCCTCTCAAGGAAGGTAAAAAGCCAGAGAGGCGAGAATATGAGGGTCTGGGGCTTAACAAGAAGGGCAAGGGCAAAAAGGGTAGCAGAGTGCAGAAGCTTCCCCTGCACAAGGAGGAGCATGCCCGCAAAAAGGGGGAGCACAAAGACTGAGTCCACCTGCCCCCACAGGGCGGAATTAAGACCAATGGCCGGGTTCAGCGCACAGAGGGCAAAGAGGAAAAGGGCTCGCTCATCCCCAAGGCGTCCCCGGGCAAGGGAAAAGAGGAGGAAGGCCAGGGCAAGATCCGCAAGGAGTGCAGGAAGCTTCAAAAGGACAAGGAAAGCCGGGGAGGCATCGGAAAGACCAAAGAGGCCCTTGAGCTTCCCAAGAACCCAGAGAATGGAGACGTACCCCGGCGGATAGTCGATGTACATCTCGCCTGAGTACACACGGAAAAGTCCAGTTTCCGCCGCCTGGTTTGCCCAGCCCATAAAGCAAGCAATGTCTGGAGGGAAACCGTACACGGCAAAGGCAAAGAGTACCCGGAGGAGGAGAGCAGAAAAGAGCACAATCCAGAAATCCCGGGACAAAGGAGAACCTCCCTTCGTATTTCTCCCATTATACCAATTTGTGGTATACTTGTGCCAAATGGTGGGGGAGGGGTGGTTATGCGCAGGGTGCGCTGCGTTGCCTGCTTCGTGCTTTTCCTCCTTTTTGCTCTTCTCCCCGGCTGGACACAGGAACCTCGCACCCTTCGGGTGGTCATCGACCAGGACTACCCACCCTTTTTCTACATCGATGCGGCGGGGAACTTTGCTGGAGCGTCGGTGGACTTTTGGAAACTCTGGGAGGAGAAAACTGGAATCCCTGTGGAGCTTGTCCCTCTCCCCTGGGGGAGAGCTCACGAGGTCATGAAAGCCCACGAAGCGGAAGTCATCGACACCATCTTCTGGACCCCAGAACGGGAGCTCTACCTCGATTTCGCCGGTCCCCTCTTCCCCATGACCTCAAGCATCTACTTCCGCCGGGGGCTTTCCGTATCTTCCCTTGCGGACCTCACCCCTTACGTCGTGGGGGCCAAACTGAGGGACGCCCTTGTGGATTACGCCCGGTCCCAGAATTCTGCCATCCACTTCCGGCTCTTTCCAAACTACTCCGACATCGTTGCCGCTGCGAAAAGAAGGGAACTCGATTGCTTCCTCATGGATGACCTCCCCGCGCATTACTACCTTGTCAAGTACGGTCTTCTTGGGGAATTCTCTCGAACCCAGCTCCCCATACTCAACCACATCTACCTTGCCACCTGGAAAGGAAATGCGGAAGTGCTCACCATGCTCAAAGAAGGGCTCTCCAAATTCTCAAAGGAAGATATCGACGCGCTCCTCAAGCCATATGTGGTCGCCCTTGAAACGCATCCTCCCTGGCTCTGGAAGGTGGTGTTCTTCTCCCTCCTTGGTGGAGGGGTAGCTCTTGGTGTTCTTTTTGTCTTTAACTCCCTCCTCAGGAAACGCGTTGCGAAGGCTACGGAAGCGCTACGCCTGCAAACAAGAGCTCTCGAAGAAGCGGAGCAGAAAATCCTGAAAACCGTGGAAGTCGTTGCCGCCTTGCCACTC